>CAYUZL010000242.1:0-9272 GCA_964449725.1 uncultured Alteromonas sp.
GCTATGGTGTTGGTTAGAAACTCAGGTGAAACATATTGGGTAATATGATCAGGCATGGACACGGCGAATTGAGATGTTGTTGCTTTCGTATAAATTTCGCCAGTGGTTGCATCTTTTATCAGGTATTTAATTTTTAACCTGTGCTCCCAATCAACCAATGTTGCTTCTATGATTATTTGCTGCTTGAACAGAAGAGGTTTTATGTATTTCATCTGCAAGTCAACAATTGGAAAGAAAAAACCTTGTTCTTCCATAACGTGGTACGGACAACCAATTGCTTCAAGCAGTGCACATCGCGACATTTCAAGGTACTTGGGATAATTACCATGCCAAACAACGCGATAAGCATCTACATCAAAAAATGGAATTTCGTAGTGAAGTGCAACGGGCTCCATTTGATTATTACTCTTTTGATGAAAGCTCAGCAAAGGTATCCACCACATCCTGTATTGTTTTTACATCGTTAAACTGTTCGGATGAAATATCGACATCTATGGTCTTCTTTAAATCAATAAGTAAATCGACAGCGTCGATACTGTCTATATCAAGGTCTTCATACAACTTTGCTTCTGGGACAATAGCGGCTTCGTCTAATTCAAAAAGGTCTACGAGTATGGTTTTGATTTGTTCTAGAATTTTTTCTTTTTGTGCGTTCATAGGCTTATCGGGTTGTCCATTGTAAATAATACTGCTCCAAAAACTGCGTCAAATCTCGATACTGACGTGTTTTAGGCTTTGTTCTGTCAATGCATTCATTTAGTTTTATTTGCTCATTGGAGCTTAAACAAAACTCCACTACTTCATCAGGTATGTTATACCATTTATCCGATTTTTTTAATGCTGGTGGATTGCACGAAATTTTTACCGGTAAAATGTCTGCGTTTGCAGCAACAGCAATGTTTGCTGCGCCTCGTTTAAAATGAATGTTGTTGTTGTCGCTATTTCTTGTGCCTTCGGGAAATATAAGCAAATTTTCGCCCCCATGTAATTTAGCTACAGCCATGGGGACCGCTTCAATGGTGTTGTTTGGAATGTATCCGGCAAGGCGAGCCACAGGGCCTGTAAAAAAGTTGTTCCAAAGTGCTCCTTTTACCAAACAACACATGTTTTTGTTTGCGGCAAATAAAAATACCGCGTCTATTAACGATGGGTGATTGGCTACGACTATATGTCCGGGCGTGGCTTTTTGCATGGATGAGAGCTTATAAGTGTATTTTATAAGCCCAAAAAGACGCATTATATTAATAAATGCTAGGCACCCTAAATGAATGCAGTTTCTGATCCAGCGTTGCTTCATCGAAGCTGAAAACAAAGGCAGAGGGCTAACTAATCTAAAAAACAACCCCATAACTAACAATCCTAAACCGAATAAAAAGTAAGCGATGGCTGCACTGCAGATTTGCCGTGTTTTAAATAATTTATGGATGATTATTGGCAAACGCACTCTATTTCCACTAATAAATCACTGCGGCAAATGTCTGCTAAGGTGATGACAGATTTCACTTCTGGGTAGCGCTGTTTTATCCAGGTTGAGACGAATTCTACGTGATCTTGATGACGAACGTATATCTTAAATGTAGACAATGCCTTGTTGTCGGGATTTGCATGAACTAACAAATGTTCAATGTTGGCTGTTGTGACGTCTAATTGCCCTGAAATGTTATCTTGCTCTACCGTTTTATGCCCAATAATACTTGCGGTACCAGAGATAAATAAGAGCGAAGAAGCTCCCAAATTGATGTGAGTCGCTCGGGCAAAAGACGGGCTACTGATACCATATTGCCTTGGGTACTCGAAGGCATTCACTTGTTTATTATTGTTAAAATGAAGGGGTATTTGAGCACTTGCAAAAACATATACTACCGCTCCTTTACCATGATGACCAAGGGCAGATGCTGCAGGGAAGTCGGTCGATTCTATATTGAGCTGTTCAAAAGCACGAAGCCTTCCAGAGCAGAACTTTTTATAAATCTCAGCGTCACCACTTCCGTTATTAATACTGGGAAGGTAGTTCCAAAACCGAAAAGCATGGGGAAAACCTTGAGCTCTTATTTCGGACAACACCGATGTATATGCCTGATAGGTCGAATTTTCTATATCGCTGCATTCATCTTCTGTTAACCAATAAGCAACGCATATAAGACTTTCATTCTTAGACCAATGGTTACGGCCTGAAACTCCTCTAGTGACTTCTTGTTCAACGGTCCATAGCTCGTTTACTTGAGGGAGATTGGCTTGTTCAAGACCAGAATAAATTAGCCCTATAGTCGATGGCGTGCAATGAGAAGAAAAGGGCATGACTGCAAGTGTGTAAGGGGTATTTAGTAATTCGTCAGAAGGTAAAGGTAAAAAGTTGTGGTTTAGCATAATGTAATATCGGGTGCTTTGCTTAATATCCATTTACGGCAGAGATTGCTTTTTAACACTTTTCCTACCCATTAAAGTGAAAAACAAACAAAATATTACGCGATACAACATTAGTTTTTCAATATGCAATAGTTTAAACTAGCAAACCACAAAAATAAAGACAGACACGCTAGGGCACGATTAGACAATGACAACGCATACTGAAGCCGAATTGAAAATGGCTGAATTACTGGTAGAAGCACTTAACCTCGAAGACATGGAAGCTAACGAAATTGCACCGGATGAACAATTGTTTGGCGACGGTTTGGGCTTAGACTCTATTGATGCATTGGAAATTTCACTAGCGATATCTCAGCAATACGGCATTCAAATGAAAGCGGAAGACGAAGCAACACGAAAAGCATTTGAAACCCTCAAAAGTTTGACCGACTTTGTTGAGAGCAACAAATAAAAATTGTTTGATGACAACATCATTCCCTCTTTTAAATCGTGATAAAAGTGCTCCTATCGCTTTTGTCACGAAGCCGATTGACTATTTTCATCAACCCGCTGGAATTATTGATACTACACGGTTTTTGGCCCATGTTAACTGCGTCGCAAAAACTTTGGATAATTGCGACAATGTAATCAATTTATGCGAAAATAGGTATCTGTTTTTAGTGGGGTTTGCAGCTGCAATAGTGAGTAAAAAAACCAATTTATTACCACCTAATAGCAGCCAAGTTACCCAACGCCAGCTTACGGAATCCTATCCAAATAGTCTTGTACTGCATGAAGGTTTGGATACATTAAGTTCTGTTCCCAATGTGAATATAGCCGAGGTTTCATTCGATCTTAACGCGCCGGTTACCTGTGATGTTCCCTATATTGAAGATAACCACTTGGCGTGTATTAGCTTTACTTCAGGCTCCACTGGCCCGTCTCAACCTAACTTAAAATATTGGCGTACTCTACATACAAGCACGAAAATCAACCTTCACAATATGCTGCCTGATCTAGGCGACACAGTGTATCAACTTGCAACTGTTCCAGCTCAGCATATGTGGGGGTTAGAAACCTCTATTTTGATGCCTTTGTTCGGTGACGTGTGTATGAGTGATGCAAAACCCTTGTTCCCTCAAGATATTGTAGATACATTAAAAATGTTGCCTAGACCGCGCATGCTAGTGTCTACGCCTGTGCATTTACGGGCACTTTCCAGTGTAGCTTGCACCGACTTAAACCTGCATAGTATTTTATGCGCTACGTCGCCGCTGACTGCCGAATTAGCTCGAGACACTGAGCGCCAATGTGGTGCGTCTTTACGAGAAGTTTATGGATGCAGTGAAGTGGGGTCAATGGCGGTACGGCGGACGGCTGTAGAGAAAACGTGGCTGTGTTTTGAAGGCATCGAGCTTACTCCTGATGGCGACGATATAAGAGCGAGTGCCAACCATTTGCCCACTGATGTTGTGCTACAAGATCGTATTCAACTTCATGGTGAATATCATTTTACCCTATGTGGTAGAGCTTCTGATTTAATAAAAATTGCTGGCAAGCGAGGCTCGTTGTTTGATTTAAATCGAATTCTATTGGGTTTTGATGGGCTTAGAGACGGAGTGATCGTACGACCTGAATCCAGTTTGGAGGTTACCCGCTTGTGTGCCATAGTGGCATTTAATGAGGGTAGCGATAAAACCAGTTTAATTCGATATTTACGTGAACGTATCGATAGCGCGTTTGTTCCTCGCCCTATTTATGTCGTCGACAGTCTTCCTCGAGAAAAGAATGGCAAACTGCTCAAGAATAAAATAGACGCTTTGCTTAACGAGGTAAAAGCAGGAGGAAAGTAACTATGCTCCATAGATTTCTAAGATATTCAGTTTTTGGTGTTTTAGCTTTGCTTCTTTGCGGATGTCAGCAAACTTCTTCGTTTTCTCGTTTCACTTTGCCTGAAGAAGGTGAGCTTTCTCTTGTTGTGAATATTACAGATATTGTGTGTTGTGAAGGCGTTTTAAGGTTGGCTGTTTATAACCATAAAGATTATTGGTTAAGTGAAACCGACATGGTTCGAGGGCGTTTAGGTTTTATTTTAAATGACACTCAGACCATTGAAATTCATGGTTTAGC
Organism: uncultured Alteromonas sp.; assembly: GCA_964449725.1. GTDB lineage: Bacteria > Pseudomonadota > Gammaproteobacteria > Enterobacterales > Alteromonadaceae > Alteromonas_F. The sequence continues at coordinate 4,477 of CAYUZL010000242.1, forward strand.
GCCAGGAACATACAGTGTCGCAGTTTTTCAAGATGAAGATCAAAACAACAAATTGAATCGAATATTGGGTATTATTCCTAGTGAACCTTATGGTTTCTCCAACAATGTAGGCCGTTATGGGCCAGCTTCTTTTGAGGATGCATCTTTTAAGCTCAATGAAAATAAAACGATCACCATTTCTTTGAACGCTTTTTAAATTAGGAGCATGTAATGAGAGCGGCTTTATTCCTGTTGTTATTTGTATCTGCGGCAGTATTCGCTCAGCAATATAATGGGTTTGATCTATCTAATAGCGTGATCAATAAAAGTGATATTGTTCAAGGTGGGCCTCCTCGAGATAGTATTCCCGCATTAGTATCACCTGAATACCTAAACGCTGACGCGGCCAATTTTATTAAAGATGACGACATAGTTTTAGGGCTAGTTTTTAATGGCGTCGCATACGCTTATCCTCGTTACATAATGAATTGGCATGAAGTGGTTAATGACAGTAGAGGATTTGTCATTACTTACTGTCCTTTATGCGGCACTGGGGTTGCGTTTTCATCTCAATCTACCGACAAACAAAGAACGTTTGGTGTATCAGGACTTTTATACAACAACGACTTGATCATTTACGATCATGAGACCGAGTCTTTATGGTCTCAAATAGAAAAAAAGGCTATTTCTGGGCCTTTGGTGGGAGAGCAATTGAATCAGCTGCGCTTAGAGCATACCAGCTGGCAAGTATGGAAAAGTAAGTACCCAGATTCAAAAATTTTAAGTGAAGAGCAAGGCTATACGCGTAATTATCGCCATGATCCATACACCGGATACGACACTTCAAGCCGAGTGTTTTTCAAAACGTTGCGCCAGACGCCCTCTGATTACCACACAAAAGAGAAGGTACTAGGTATTACTCTTGATGGAAAATCGAAAGCATACCCATTTAAAGAGTTGCGTAACAACGGAAAAACGACATTTGTGGATAGTTTGTCTGATGTAAGCTATCACGTTGTTTGGGACCCTGAGACTCCATCAGCAACTATTGTTGCTACTGATAATAGGGTGTTAACTCCAACAATTGCATTTTGGTTTGCTTGGTATAATTTTCATCCAGATACTCTTGTGTTCAAAGCACAGAAGTAACTGGGTTTCCATTTTCGTTACTATGATATATTCACGTCATAGTACGCAACTAATCTAGCGAACACTTTTTTATGACAATTGAACAATTTATTAGCGGTTTTTTAGGGGCGAGCGTCCTTGAAATGATAGCCGCTATATCTGGTTTTATTTGTGTTTTTCTTATAATTCAGCGCAATATTTGGTGTTGGTTTTTTGGGTTAATACAAGTTTCGCTCTACAGCTATATTTTCTTTGGTATTCGGCTTTACTCTGATGCAGCGCTGCATATTGTGTATATCTTCTTACAGTTTTATGGATGGTGGAGTTGGCGTAATAACTTCACGCAAAACCAATCTCAATATTCCGAATTAAAAATAGACAGGGCTACCGCTTTTACTATGCTAATTTGGGCTGGAGTTGCGCTGCTAGCAAGCCTAATATTAGGGTTTATCATGGACAAAAATACCAATGCAAGTTTTGCGTATTTAGACGCTTTTACTACCTGTACTAGTTTGGTGGCACAATTTTTACTGACACGTCGTTATCTGCTGAATTGGCTGTTTTGGATACTGGTCGATATTGTCGCTATTTATGTGTATTTCCAAAAAGGTTTATACCCCACATCGGTTTTGTATTGCACCTTTTTATCTATGTGCGTATGGGGGCAATTTAGCTGGTGGCGTGAATACAAAGCTCAAACAGCATGATAGTCAACAAATGCGAACACTGAATAAATTTTGATAGGTTTAAAAATAAAGGTATCCTTTTCTAAATAAACACTAATTGAGCGACAACGTGTATCAAGATTCAATAATTAAAATCGTTTTTATGGGCGCCCCTTCTACAGGCAAAACAACCACGGCTACCGCATTGGCAAAACACTTCAATACTGAGTTGGTGTTAGAATACGGCAGAACTTACTGGGAACAAAATCAGATCGATCGCTTGTTAACTCAAGAACAGCTACTTCACATCGCCGAAGAACAAATTAGGCTTGAAGATAAAGCCGCAATGGAAGCTAACAAATACCTTTTTGTCGACACGAATGCGCTCACCACTTGGCACTTTGCTCAAGACTATTATGGCTGCGCATTGCCAGAGCTGGATAAGTTAGCAGACGAAAGTAAAGATCGGTTTGATCTTGTGTTTTTGTGTGGTGACGAAATTCCGTTTGAAGATACATGGGAGCGCTCAGGGGAAGTAAAAAGAAAAGCCTTTCAGATATTTATTGAAAAAGAACTCATTCGAAGAGGTATTCCTTACACTAAGCTAACTGGAGCTGTAGAGAGTAGAATGCGCAAAGTTGTCGATGAATTAGAACACATAGAATTAGGTAAGTGTGGAAGTTGAATTCGAGGTATTGCCTCTTTAAATAATAGAGTGCTGTATAAAAAGTTTACAAAATGTTAGTTTTAATATGAATTAACGATTGATAGAGTGTCTATAAATTGTAAACCTTAAACAGAGGGATCGATGAAACGTACACTTATACTTACAGGTATTCTAGGACTTCTAGCTTCTATTTTTGTCGGAATTGGCGAATATCTATTGCATTATGACCCTTTAGCGCGTTTTGCCGAAGGTGGCTTTGTTTTTATGCAAGGCATAGCGGAACACAGAACCACTATTGGACACTTTTTCGGTGTGTTTGGCGCAACCTTATACCCAGTTGGTTGTTATCACATCTACTTAATGCTGCGTTCAGCAAATCAACCCGCGGCAAAAATGGCGTTTTTTGTCAGCGCATTTGGGTTTATTGTCGGTGCTGTTTGGATAAGCTCACGTGCACACATCTCATCACTCATGCAGCTACCTCAAACTGCGGATATTACCCATCTAATAGAACTCTATGAACTGCGTTATGAAGTCTTATTAACCGTAGTTCGAATTGCAGTTTTAGTTCTATCGGTCGTTTTTATTTGGTTAACATTAACAGGGCGTTCAAATTATCCGAAATGGATGGCGGTTTTTAATCCGTTTGTTCTTATTTTAGTGAGCTTTGGTGTATATGCAGTAGCTCCCGAAATAGGCAAACACTTAATGCCAATTGCTTTGAATGTTGCGTTCTTTATTTTCTTTTCGCTTTCACTTAAAAGTGTTAAACCTCTATCCCAACAAGGGCAATAACTATGTCACCGTCAAAATTAATAAAATCGATTATTTTTTACCTGGGTTTGTTTGTTCTGCTTTTAATAGCAGGGCTATTTTGGCTTACATCTCACGACCGTGCAATTCCGTACGATGTGAGTACTGATGGCATTACTATTCCTACGTTCGCAGAACAAATCATAGACTTTGTTCCTACTTACGATAAAACCAAAACATTGCCATTTACGGCCAGTGCAATCATTGATATTGACGGCGATGGCGTAGAAGAAGTTTTCTTAGGTGGCGGTATTAATCAGGGTGATGCTTTCTATAAATTTGAAAATGGCGCCTTTATCGATATAACTGCGCAAACAGGTTGGGAAAAAGCGACACCAGATAAAACCTTTGGATCTATTGCATTAGACCTTGATACCGATGGCGATACTGATTTGTTAATTGCTCGTCAATCTGGTGTGTGGCGCTATGACAACAACAATGGTCAGTTTTCAGGAGTGCGCATAAACCTCGATTTAGACGAGAAATCAGTTCCTTTGTCTGTTGCAGTTAGTGATTTGAATCGCGATGGCCTTTTCGATATGTATGTCGCTGGCTATATTGCTCGTAAAAATGTGGAAGGTGAAACCATATTCAACAAAGAATACGGTGGCGTTAGTGCGCTTTATATTAATAAAGGTAATAACCACTTTGAAAACATCACTAAAGAATCGGGTATGTACTACCATCACAATACATTCCAAGGTGTATTCATTGATGTAGACGGTGACAATTTAGAAGATTTAGTTGTCGCTCACGATACAGGCAAAGTGAAAACGTGGAAGAATTTAGGTAACTTGAAGTTCACAGATGTGTCTAACCCTACTTCAGACTATTTTTCTTACCCTATGGGAATAGCGGTTACTGATTACGGTAACGACGGTGACCCTGACTTCTACTTTTCAAATGTAGGCACAACAACTCCTGCACCTCTAGTTCGTGGTGATTTACGCAAAGAACAAGTTTTAAACACTAAATGGATCATGTTTGAAAACAAAGGTAGCTTTAAATTTGACGACATAGCGAATGAAACTAAATTAGCTGACTATGAGTTTTCTTGGGGGGCAATCTTTGAAGATTTCAATTTAGATGGGCGCGATGATTTAGTGGTATCAGAAAACTATGTAGGTTTCCCTACGCATATTTTACCAGCATGGCGTTTAGATGGCCGCTTTATGGTGCAAAATAAAAGAGGCGAATTTGCGGCCGTAGGTAAGGAAGCCGGTGTTTCGAACCGTTTTTATGGTATTAGCCCGTTAACTGCTGATTTTAATAAAGATGGCTACCCAGACTTAATTCACGTTAATTTACTTGGCCCTCAAAAAGTCTTTTTAAGTAAAGGTGGTGATGCTAATTATTTGAAAGTAAGTTTGCCTAATAACGTCATGTCTGTGGGGGCAAAAGTGAAAGTAGATTTAGATAATGGTAAATCTATTTATTCAACTTTTGTGGTAGGCGAAGGCCTATGCTCAGATCAAAGTCATGTTTTGACCTTTGGTTTAGGGCAGCAAAAAGCAATAGCAGTGTCTGTTGATTACCTTGATGGC
>CAYUZL010000243.1:0-3526 GCA_964449725.1 uncultured Alteromonas sp.
GTTGTTTTGGCTCTATATGTTGGTTTAGCGCAATGGCACTACAACATGTTGCTTATGTAAAAACACTAGGGCAATTAGAAGTTGTTTTTACTATTGTTTTAGCGACATTCTGGCTTAAGCAATCGGTAAAAAAACACGAGATTATTGGGCTATTTCTTATCGCTGGAGCCGCAATTTTAGTTATGTTGGCATAACTAAGAATATAAATTCTTTTATTAAAAGTCCGTTATGTAGCGTAATATAACGGCATTGAACTTTTCAATCTACTAACCGTTAGGGTGATATAAAATGAGTAATACAGCTACGTTTAAAGGCACTGAAGTTTCTTTGTCGGGAACATTTCCATCAGTTGGTGATGGGGTAAAAGATTTTACCGTTGTTGGTGCTGATTTGTCAGAAGTAAAACTGTCTAGTTTGAAAGGAAAAAAGGTCATTCTTAATACCTTTCCAAGCATCGACACACCAGTATGTGCATTACAGTTAAAACAATTTAGCCAAATGGTTTCGGGTAACGACAATGTGGTTTTATTGTTTGTAGCTCAGGACCTTCCATTTGCGTTTGGCAGATTCTGCGCGGCTGAAGGTATTGAAAATGCCCTAACGACATCAGATTTCCGTTATGGTGAAGCCGCCGACAGCTTAGGAGTACTTATTAAGTCAGGTGTTGTGAGTGGATTACTTGCTCGATCAGTATTGGTTTTAGATGAAGAACAAAACGTAATACATTCTGAGCTTGTTGCTGAAATTACCGAAGAGCCAGATTATAAAGCGGCTCTAGCGGCAATTTAATCGTTCTTTCTAATCAGTCATTTAGCAAAGCTTGTATGAGCTTTTGATGCTTAAGTGACTGATTTTTTGTTTTATGGCCGCAACTGACAATAATCCGATAAAAGTTCTCTAATGTTTCCGCAAAGTCGTCGTTTACAAGTACAAAATCAAACTCATCATAATGAGACATCTCATCAACGGCTTTTTGCATTCTTTTATCAATGACGTCTTGTGAATCCTGACCTCTACCGGTTAAACGGGATCTAAGCTCATCAATAGACGGCGGTAAAATAAATACGCTATGCGCATCAGGCATAAGTGCTTTTACTTGTCTGGCCCCTTGCCAATCGATATCAAGAAAAACATCAATTCCTTCGGACAAACAAGCCTCAATAGCAACTCGTGATGTACCGTAATAATTGCCGAAGACTTCCGCCCACTCAAAAAACACGCCATCAGCAATTAGCGCTTCAAACTCCGCTCTGGATACAAAATGATAATGTTCACCGTCAACCTCCCCCGGTCTGGGATCTCGTGTTGTATGGGACACAGACACTTGCATTTTATGGCTAGACGAGACGTATTTGCCTAATAGTGCTTTTATTAGACTCGATTTACCCGCACCAGAAGGAGCAGACAAAATAAATAAATTTCCAAGAAGTTGAGACATGGCGCAGATTAAACGTGTGGCTTGTAGGTGATAATGTTGCCAGATCATAGCATAATAGTCGGTAATATGAGTTTATTTACGGTTTATTCTTTATGCCTTCTTTGCAATATGTTGATGTTCCGAGCACTCAAGCTCACACTGCCACCGTTATTTGGCTTCACGGCTTAGGTGATTCCGGCAACGGGTTTGCGCCAATAGTGCCTGAACTAAAATTACCCGCAGACTCAGGTATACGCTTTATTTTTCCTCACGCCCCAGAACGCCCAGTGACCATAAACAATGGAATGCGCATGCGTGCGTGGTACGACATTACCACTATGGATTTTAATCACAGAGCAGACCGCACGGGTGTAGAAGAGTCGGCGACGCAAGTTGCGGAACTAATAGAAGATGAAATTGCAGCGGGTATTTCACCAAATCGTATTGTACTTGCTGGCTTTTCACAAGGCGGCGTGATTGCCCTTCACATGGCAGCAAGAAGTTCACACACTTTAGCGGGTGTGATGGCGTTATCTACCTATATGTGCGAACCGCAAAAACTGAGTTCTGAAATGAATTCAAATAATATATCGACCCCCATTTTTATGGGACATGGCAGCTTAGATGAAGTGGTTCCACTAGCGCTAGGAAAAAATGCCTGTGAAGCGTTAAAACAACAAGACTTTAATGTGAGTTTTAATACTTATGCTATGCAGCACAGTGTATGCTTTGAAGAGCTTCAAGATATAAGAGCTTATTTGGTCGAAGCGCTTAATATCAATGAAAGTGTGTAATTAAGGGGTAGTAATGACAACTACACGAACAATTCGAATTGCCACACGAAAAAGTGCGCTAGCCTTATGGCAAGCTGAATTTGTAAAAAGTGAACTTGAGAATGCTCATCAAGGGCTTGTTGTAGAACTCGTCCCTATGAGTACTCAGGGCGATAAGATCCTCGATACGCCACTAGCCAAAATTGGCGGCAAAGGCCTTTTTATCAAGGAACTTGAAGTGGCGATGCAAGAAGGGCGTGCAGACATTGCAGTGCATTCGATGAAAGATGTCCCTATGGCCATGCCTGAAGGGTTTGCACTCACCACAATTTGTGAAAGGGACAACCCTTTCGACGCTTTTGTATCAAATGATTACGCCAGTTTCAACGATTTACCCCAAGGCGCAGTTGTGGGCTCTTCAAGCCTTAGACGCCAGTGCCAAATTAAACGCGCTCGCCCTGATATAGAAATAAAAGATTTACGAGGAAACGTGAATACCCGATTAGCCAAGCTCGACGATAGCCAGTACGACGCTATTATACTGGCGGCCGCAGGTCTTCGACGCTTAGCCATGCACCAACGTATTCGCCATACACTACCCGCAACTATGAGCTTGCCCGCAGTGGGCCAAGGTGCGGTTGGTATTGAGTGTAGAGAAGACGATGCTGAACTACATGCTTTACTCGCACCTTTAAACCACGAAACGACCAGCATTTGTGTTCGTGCTGAAAGAGCAATGAATAGTTACCTAAACGGAGGCTGCCAAGTGCCCATTGGTGGTTTTGCAGAATTAAATCAAGACACTGTTCATCTAATTGGCCGAGTGGGTTCTCCTACAGGTGATGTATTGCTAGAAGCAGAAGCAACAGGAACCTGCCCAATAACTGTGGGCGAAACAGTAGCGAAGGCGCTGTTAGAACAAGGCGCCGGCGATATTCTCGCAAGCTTAGAGGGATAACCATCATGCTGGCATTGGTAAAACCAAAGCCGAAAATCGAACAGGCTGTTGCCCACTTCAAGACAAACAATATTGATGCTATTGGTGTTGCGCCTATAGATATTGAAAGTAATAAACAAGGGCTAGCTCAGTTATCTGCGTTACTTCAACTCTCTAATACTGAGCTTTCACCCTTTATTGTTACGAGTACAGAAGCCGCTATTCGACTCGTTCAAGTCATCAAAGAAACAAAGTTTGAAGGCAAGTTAGCCTGTTGTATTGGGGAATCAACTGCGCTGATTCTTAAGCCTTTTTTTAAAGAATGTTTATTCCCTAAAATACAAACTTCAGAAGGATGGCTTGCTGAATTTGCATTATGCTCAGAATTCAATACTCCTT
>CAYUZL010000244.1:0-6134 GCA_964449725.1 uncultured Alteromonas sp.
AAGGTGATAGTTTCATCAAAGTACTTTACATTTGCGATTTGACCTATTACAAAATCATTATCAGGCAGTAACAAAAGTGACTTCATTGTATCTAAGTCAACTTTTTCACTTTTCACTACAGTCGCTTTCACAGTGGTAGGGAAACGTCCTGTAGCAGTATCAAGCTGAGCTACTTTCATAGCAGTACAAGCATATAGTGAACTTACAATGAGTAGTGCAAAAATTCGTTTTAACATCCTAGATTTCCCTTTTAAAAATGATGGATTATTGTTAGTTGTATTATGTTGCTATCCACTGCTTTTTTGATAGACCAACACAAGAATTACATGTAATTGTAATCGACTTATTATAAAGAGGCTTTTCCTATAATCAAACTTCAAACTAAAGGACACCCCGTGCCATTCCCAGTATTAGAAATCAACCGGTTAGTGCTCGATGAGTTATCTATGGCTGATTCAAATAGTATTTTTGAATTGTTTTCCAATGAGTTAGTGGTTGAGCATTATGATTTGGAGGTTTTTACTGAACTGAGCCAAGCTACAAAGTTGATTGAGCTGTTTACTGCTCGGTTTACGCAAAATTGGGAATTCGATGGGCGATTCGTTTAAAAGAAACGAATCAATTTATGGGTACGTGCGGTTTCAATAGCTGGAACACCGCAATGCAAAGTACGGTAATAGGCTATGATTTACTGCCTCAATATTGGGGGAAGGGCTTTGCTACAGAAGCTGTTCATCGAATAGTAAAACAAGCGTTTTTAGGAGATCTTCCTTGTGGCGCTATTAATCGTATTCAAGCTGATACAATTCCAGAAAATCTCGCATCAGAATCAGTATTGTTAAAGGTGGGCTTTCTAGACGAAGGAATACGACGGCAAAGTGGCTATTGGAAACAGCAGTTTCACGACCTTAAGTGTTTAGGGTTAATAAAATCAGAGTATGCTGAAGGTTAACAAGGCTGTAATATGTAAAGGAGTATATTGAAACAGGTGTAAGCCTTTACTTGGAAATGAATTTAACACTATATGAACGCGAAAAAAAATCAGCTACACCCTCGAAATGCGCATGTAGGTCATTATCCTTTAGCTCAATTGGTAGCCTGTTATTCCCCACTAAAAAAATTCATTGTATCTAAACCAGATAACACTAAAACTATTAATTTTTCGTTACCAGATGCAGTAAAAGCGTTAAATACGGCGTTACTTCATCACTATTATGGTGTGACATTTTGGGATATTCCCGAAGGCTATTTATGCCCCGCAATTCCAGGACGTGCTGATTATGTGCATTATATTGCGGATCTTTTGGCTCATGATCACGGTGGAAAAATCCCTAAAGGCAAGCAAGTAAAGGGCTTGGATATTGGCACCGGAGCAAACCTAGTTTACCCCATTATTGGCGTAAGCAGTTATGATTGGAAATTTGTCGGGGCTGACATAGACCCAGTTTCTGTGAAGTCAGCCAGTGCAATTGCATCGAACAACAAGTGTTTAAAATCCAATGTTGTTATTCGAAAACAGAGTAATAAAAACCATTTGTTCAAAGGAGTAGTAAAACCAGAAGACAAGTTCGATTTTTGCATGTGTAATCCCCCCTTCCACAAATCGGCGCAAGATGCTGCCGAAGGTACAAAACGCAAAGCCCGCAATTTGTCTAAAAATGCCAGTAAAGGACAATCGAGCATAGCTTCTAAGGAGAAAGTTGGATTGAATTTTAAAGGCCAATCTAACGAGCTTTGGTGTGATGGTGGTGAATTTTCTTTTATTAACAAAATGATAAAAGAAAGCCTAGAGTTTAAAGATCAAGTCACATGGTTCACCTCGTTAGTTTCTAAAAGCGAACATCTACCGAGATTGAAAAAATCGTTAAGCCAGATTGGCGTGTCAGAATCGAAAATTATCAACATGGCTCAAGGCCAAAAAATCAGCCGTTTTATCGCATGGCGCTTTTGAAAATCCAACTAACAAATGAAAATTATTTGCATTAGTATTTGTCGAACTGTATCCTCTGCGATCTAAGACTTAAGTCATTAAATGAATTAAATCGCGACAAAAATCACATTATTGTTAGGTTTCACCCGTTTTTTCTGCATAAAAATTCAGTCGTATATGGAATAGCTCAATACTAAAAGGTGTTTGGCTGTGTCAAATTCGCACTAATAACATCGAGGTCGTCCCAAATGAGGCAGTTGTACAATACACAATTAGAGCACTCAAGCTGTGGTGTGGGGTTTATTACTCACAAACACAGTTTGCAAACTCATGAACTGCTCCAACATTCCCATGAAGCATTGTGCAAAATTCCCCATAGAGGAGGAATGAGTGCCGAAGGTATCGGTGACGGTGCCGGTGTGAATATTGATATTTCCCTTAGCTTTTTTCAGCACTTGTGCGAAAAGCCGGATTTAGTTTTGGGAGAGTTTGGTGTTGCGAACTTTTTCTATCCTATTGACTCGCAACAGCATCAACATGCTAAGAAAATTCTTGAAGACACGTTTGCCGCTCATAACTTAAATGTTATTAAATGGCGTACGGTTGAGGTAAATCCGTCAGCGCTGAATGATGCTAGCCAACACGCTCAGCTATCTATTCAACAGCTAGTGTTTACTTGTCCAACTAATATCGAAACGCAAAGTGAATTTGAAGTTGTAATCAACAAAGCCTTGTTGGAAATAGAGCAATCGGCATTTAATCTAGATGAATTATATGGTTTCTATCCGTTATCCATGAGTTCACATACTCAGGTGTATAAAGGACGATTAAACAGCTGGGAAGTCATCCCTTACTTCAAAGATTTAAGCCACCCAGAACATAAAATTCATACCTTGTTTTTTCATACCCGTTTCTCTACAAATACTGCGCCAAACCCTATGTTTGCTCAGCCTTTTAGACGGATGGCTCACAACGGCGAACTCAATACCGACAAAAAGAACCGTTTAAGTGAAGACGCGATTGCTCGTTCAAAGCGAAAGAAAGTAGTGTTTCCTAAAGGTCAGTCAGATTCTGCACGTTTAGATCAAACCCTCGCCAGACGTATTACAGAAGATAAAATGGATATCGTTACTGCGGTAACAGCCATGATGCCTCCTGCGTGGGAAAACGATATAGATCTTTCTCAAAATATTGAAGATATGCTGGAATATTACAGCCTGTCTGAAGAAAAAAATGACGGTCCTGCTGCGCTGATCTTTTTTGACGGTGTAAAAGTGGGGGCTAGGTTAGATAGATTAGGTTTAAGACCATTGCGTACCGTTGAAACCAATGATTATTTCGCAGTGATGAGTGAAGCTGGTCAAATCGATTTCGCCCCTGAACCTGTGATTAAACGAGGGCGTATCGAAGCGGGTGGAATGGTGGTATTCAACCATCGAGATAGCTCTATTAAATATTCACAAGAGATACTAGAGTCACTCGCTGCAAGCGAAGATTTTTCGGCTTTATTAATGGAAAGGCGCATTAAATTAAGCGACTTGCCAGAGAAGAGTATTACTGATGTCAGCTTGACTTCAAGTTTGAATATATCTGCTCGCCATGCCGCTTACAGTATGAACCAGGAGAGCTTTAAATTTATGCTAGACCCTATGTTACAAACGGGTTTAGAGAAGATCTCTGCAATGGGTTATGGTATTGCTCCAAACGCACTAGCGCCACAAGAAGGGGGAATGTCACGGTATTTTAGTCAGCGATTTGCTCAAGTCACTAACCCACCTTTAGACAGCATTCGCGAAGCTGACGGAATGACATTAAGAGTGGCACTTGGGCCCAAAATTGAAGGCCGCCAACTGGCATTGAACTCACCAATACTTCAGCCTCAGCAGCTATTGCAGATCACCGAGCAGTCTGACATTCAGGTTGCCAGTATTGATACCTTGTTTACCCCTGACTTAAATTGCCATAAGCAAAATGAATCAAATTTACTCAGTGCAATAGATGATATTTGTAGTAAAGCAGAAGGCCTTGCTAAAGCGGGGACCGGAATTATTCTATTGACCGACCGTGGTGTAAACCATGGGGAGGCGGCAGTGCCAGCTATCTTATTGATATCTGCGGTTAATCAGCACCTTATTAAGCATGGTTTACGCTTTCACTGTAGCCTAGTGTATGAAACAGGGCAGGTGGCCAGTACTCATGACGTAGCTTGCTTGTTGGGGTTTGGGGCTTCTGCTGTTTGTCCATTAACCGTATTCCATCGAGCTTTAGAGCTGTCCAACGATTCTGCGCAAATTAAAAATCAACTTAAAAACTTCCAAAAAGCAGTAGAAAAAGCGCTGATGAAAACCATGGGTAAATTTGGCCTGTGTACGGTAGAAAGCTACATTTGCGGAGAGTTTTTTGAATCTAACTTTTTTGATACCAAAGAGCCTATTCTAGCCAAGTATTTCCCGAACATCGATTCTCCTGTTGGCGGGGTACGTTTTGCTGATATCGCACAAAATGCAGCAAAATGGCATGAATACGTGCATACGGTTCAAAACGAAAAAGACATTCCACTGTTAGGTTTGTTTAAAGAGCGTAGCGACGGAGCAGGGCATGCTTTTGGTAATACTGCGGTACGTGAATATATCAATATGACCGAAGAAGCTATTTTGTATGCCGACGATGAAGCAAACGAAATAGAAATAGACGCCATTCTCCCCGATGACATTGCTTACAAAAAGCTGGGTTTTGAAGCCTTATCACCAGAGCAAATCAATAGTGCAGAGATAACGCCTGCTTATCGAGTTTTCTCTGAAAATCTTAGAGCTGAGAGGCACTTACGACCTGCTACATTAAGGGACGTATTGGCACTTCCAATGGATTTTAATTGTGCAGCTAGCACTCAAGATTTCGTCGAAAAAATAGCGGAGGCGAATCTACAAGGAAATAACAACATAGGTCAGCGGGGCCTTAAAGTTGTTGCGTTAGGTGAAAACCAATGGCAATTGACGTTAGAACGCGACCCTGAAACTTGCCATCCTCTTTTGGCTGAGGCACTTACCCAGTATTTTGATGAAGGTGACTTGAGTATCACTCGTTGCGATGCCCTGCACATTGAGCTAAATGCAAAAGGTAATGGACACTTATTTTGTTCGATGCTCATTTCAGTGCCTGACCAGATTGAGCTAAAAGACGTACAACCCGCGGCTGAGATAACTGCTTGTTTGGCATCAGGCGCTATGAGTCACGGCGCCTTGGTAGCAAAAGCTCATGAAGCGGTGGCGCAAGGAACGAATATTGCCGGTGCAATGAGCAACTCAGGTGAAGGTGGTGAAGCGTCAAGGCGGTATAACACGGTAAAAGCCAGTAAAATTAAGCAGTTTGCATCAGGCCGTTTTGGCGTTTGGTGTGGTTATTTAGCTGACCCAGCCTTGCAAGAAATAGAAATCAAGATAGCCCAAGGGGCGAAACCCGGTGAAGGCGGACAACTGCCTTCGGCCAAAGTTAACGTTGAAATAGCAGCGGCTAGAGGAGGTACTCCAGGGGTTGAGTTGGTTTCTCCTCCTCCCCATCACGATACCTATTCCATAGAAGATTTAGGTCAACTTATTCACGATGCAAAAGCCGCGAGAGTTAAAGTTATTGTTAAGTTGGTGTCGTCTGAAGGCGTAGGGACTATCGCTGTGGGGGTTGCCAAAGCGGGTGCCGATGTTATTAATATTGCGGGTAATACCGGCGGTACTGGAGCTGCACAAGTAACCAGCTTAAAACATACAGGGCGTGCGGCTGATGTAGGCATAGCGGAAGTGCATCAGGCTTTGAGTGAAAATGGATTGCGGGACAAAGTAATTTTACGTTGTTCAAATGCACACCAGACTGGTTTAGACGTTGTTAAATCGGCTATTTTAGGGGGCGACTCGTTCGAGTTTGGTACAACCGCATTAATGATGCTGAAATGCGTTATGGCGAAAAACTGTAACATTAAATGCCCAGCGGGATTAACCACTAACCCTGAGTTGTATCAAGGTGATCCTAGAGCATTAGCTCAGTATTTTATTAATTTAGCTCACGAGATAAGAGAAATATTGGCGAGCCTTGGTTATACGTCGTTGCAAGCCATTCGCGGCGAAACAAAGTTGCTAAATATGGTAAACCACACAAGCATGGTTGGGCAGTTAGACCTGACTGGTATGCTAAAAGAAGCCCACATAGTCACAAT
>CAYUZL010000245.1:0-4201 GCA_964449725.1 uncultured Alteromonas sp.
ACACTGGAATACGTTCTTTTCTTAATGCATTGAGAAACGGATCCTGTAATGATTGACCTTTTGCCATCGTTTATCCTTCATTGTTGTTATTATTCACAAAATAAAACGTAAATTTCCTTGATGGAGATTACGTTATACCACACCTTTTGGCTTAACGGGCTATTTTTGCCAGCAATTTTGCTAGTCTAGCGTCATCAAATGTATCTAACCATGTCAAAGATGACCAACCACGCAACCACGTCATCTGGCGTTTGGCTAATTGTCGGGTTGCAATAATGCCGCGCTCAGCCATTTCACTTTCATTCAGAGAGCCTTCTAAGTACTCCCAGACTTGTCTATAACCAACAGACCGGATCGCGGCCATGTTTCTATTCAAATCGGGGCGAGCAAACAACTTTTCAACCTCTGGAACTAAACCTTGTTCTAACATTATATGAAAACGTTTCGCAATTCGCTCATGTAAATCACTTCTATTTTCTGGCGCTATAGCAAATTCATGTAACTTAAACGGTGCAGTTTTGGGTGTTTGATCTTGCCACCAGCTCAATGACTTGCCACTAATACGATAGACTTCAATGGCTCGAGTAATACGTTGAGGATCATTTGGGTGAATGCGATTCGAACATTCGGGATCAATTGTTGTTAAGTACTCATGCATTGCGATCCAACCTTTTTTTGAGGCTTCGTCTTCAATGGCGCTTTTAATATCTAAATCACCTTTAGGTAAAGGCGCAATGCCTTTAACCAAGGCATTAAAGTACATCATAGTCCCACCTACCAGTATTGGAGTTTTACCGCGGTGCTGTATGTCTTTAACTAAACGTAATGTATCGTCGAAAAAAGCAGACACTGAATAAGATTCAGACGGATCATGAGTGTCAATTAACCAATGGGGAATTCCCTCTTTCTCTTTTTCGCAAGGCTTTGCAGTTCCAATATCCATACCGCGATAAATCAACGCAGAATCAACGCTGATAATTTCTCCGTTAAGCTCCTTTGCAACTTCAATAGATAACGCTGTTTTGCCAGAAGCCGTTGGGCCCATAATTGCAATTACGGGGTCTTCCGTAGTATTTCCTAACGACTCAATCATGCACCTATCCAATGAATAAAATTATCAACCGACTGTGTTTTCACGCCTCGATAAGTCCATGTTTGTTGCTTTTCAAAAGGCAACGCCATAAACCACTGAAAACTCTGTTCGATTTCTGTATCAAACACGTCTATATGTGAAGCTAATAACACTGATAGTTGTTCAGCAGCGTAATTGTGTGCATTATTCAACTCATCAATGACAATTGGGAATAACCTCCCCCAAGGCAACTGACGTAGTGTTGCAGGCACTTGCTTAAGCATTATTTTATGCCCGTTAACTGAAATATCAAAATATAACTCTTCAAGCTTTTTATGTGTCAGCGCTTCCAATTTTTCATTGGAGGCAACCCTTACAGGCATGAGCAACGGCTGCGCCATTGTCGCATTACTTAACTTTTCTTCTATCCACCATGAAACGCACTGCTGGGCAGGTAGCCATTCAAACGTATCTTTTTTTACTTTCATCAACCCTTTTTGAGCGACTTTATAAAAACCACTTTCTGATTCTGTCATCAAATGTGTGTATGCCGATGTCGCGGCTTCTGTTGGCCTTATTGGGCGTTGAAAATGCCCACCTCCAATGCCTCCATCATTAGAATGGCTAGTATAATTTGATACCGGCTGATTGGGTTCGCTACTACGTAAGGGCTGAATATAATCATGACTAGGGGCATAATCGGTTTGATGGTTCTCATCACTGCCTTGCGCTTCGCTTAACGCGTCTTGAAATGCTTTACACACTAAATCATGAACATGTCTTGCTTGATGAAAGCGCACCTCATGTTTAGCGGGATGAACGTTTACATCCACTTCTGTTGGGCTTAAATTAAGAAACAGCACGTATGCTGGTTGTTCAAATACCTCGTATACTCCTTCATACGCCTGTCGAATTGCGTGTAAAAGTAACTTATCTCGCATTGCTCTACCATTCACAAAACTAAATTGCATATCCGTAGCACTGCGCATCAGCGCTGCATCGCCGACCCAAGCATTCAGTGTAATGCCTTCATAATTTAATGATATGCTTTTCGCTTGAGAAGCAAACTGATTACCACAAACTTGTGCAACTCGTTTGTTTTCATGATCAGTGTTAGCACTATGCCAGCGTCTTATCACTTTGCCGTTGTGTTTCAATACAAAGGATGCTCTGGGACGACTTAACGCAATGCGCTTTATAATGTCATCAATATGTTGGAATTCAGTTTTTTCAGCCCGCATGAACTTTTTACGAGCGGGCGTATTATAAAATAAGTCGCATACATCGATAGTCGTACCGTTTGGATGTGCAGCGGGTTGAATTTCAACGTCCATTTCTCGGCCATGAGCCAAAGCAGACCACGCATCAGCTTGTTCTTTAGGTTTGGAAGTTAAGGTTAACCGGCTCACCGAGCTAATACTGGCTAGTGCCTCTCCTCTAAAACCCAAAGACGCGATGTTTTCTAAATCATCTAAGCACGCAATTTTGCTGGTGGAATGAGGAGACAAGGCCAATACAAGATCATCATAATCAATCCCATCACCATTATCTTTTATTCGAATGCGCTTATGGCCTCCTTTTTCGATATCCACTTCGATAGAAGTAGCGCCTGCGTCCAAGCTATTCTCAACCAGTTCTTTTACTACAGAAGAGGGGCGCTCAACCACTTCACCAGCGGCAATCTGGTTAGCTAATTGCACCGGCAGTCGCTTTATCGCCAATGTATTCTCCGTTTAATGAGTATCAAGATATTAGGTTTTGGGAATATTAAGAACCTGTCCAACACGAACAGTATCTGAGGAAAGATCATTGGCATGTTTTATATTGTTAACTGTAACGTTATACCGCTGCGCTAATAAAGACAAAGATTCACCAGAACGTACTTTATGTGTACGTATTTGGCCTTTTTGATTTGCCCAAAGTGTACCATCCGGTGGAGCTTGGCGAAAATAGGTCGTAATTGCATTGAATACTGAAGTAGCGAGTTTATCGCGATATTTAGACCAATTTAAGTTTTTTTCTTCTTGAGGATTAGAAATAAAACCCAGCTCAACCAAAATTGAAGGAATATCGGGTGACGTCAATACAGCAAAGCTGGCCGACTGAGGCTGACTTTTATGCATTTTGGTCACCCCGCGCATTTGTTTAATAACAAGCTCGCTTAAGTCATAACTCGACGCCATTGAATGATCCATGGATAAACCCAAAATCGTTTCTGCTAAATAGCGCTCACTTGTTTTATCATTGATAACTTCAGCAGCGCCACCGAGTAATTCTGAATGTCTTTCGGTACGTTCCATCCAACGACCTAATTCACTGTCTGCCCGGCGCACAGACAACACCCAAACAGAAGCGCCTCTAGGTTCCGGCTTGTGAAAAGCATCAGCATGAATGGAAACAAACAAATCGGCTTTTTGAGCTCTTGCAATTTCAGGTCTACGGCTAGGATAAATATAATAATCTCCAGTGCGTATCATGGTTGCTTTCATGCCCGGTGTCGCATCTACTTTGCGCTGCAGCAATTTTGCCACACTGAGTGTGATTTGCTTCTCATAGGTACCGCCTGGGCCGACAGAACCGGGGTCTTTACCACCATGTCCAGCATCAATAGCCACAATAATATCTCTTGACTCTGTAGCTGTATCATTGAGTACCACTTTTGCTGGCGGCGCTTCGCTATCAACAAAATCAACAACTAACCTAGGGTTTCCTTGACTATTGCCCTCTAAGGCAAACAAGGTAGCTTCAGCTTCTCGTGTCAGTTCGATAACAATACGAGAATCCGCTTTTGTTTTTGGCGAAGAATAACGAACTTTTTTGACCAAAGATGAAGATAAATTAAATACACTTAAATCCTGACTTGGCAGTACATTTTTTAAATCAATTACAAGTCTACGGGGATTCTTTAGCGAGAAGTAAGTGAACTCAGGGAGCTCTGATGTTTCCAATACAAGCCTGACTGTATCACCTTGCGCAGATAACCGAGCACGATTAATACTATCAGCCTGTACTTGTGTACACGCAATGAAAAAAATTAATATAAGTATCCGCAAAAAACACGACATAGGGCTATTTATTATTGTTTCCCAGGTTACGGCAGCAACGGTTTACTATTAATTCACCTAATTC
>CAYUZL010000246.1:0-3682 GCA_964449725.1 uncultured Alteromonas sp.
GGCTAGAGTCAAGTAACGCATTTGTTGCCTGCCATCATTTTGGCTGCGCGCACCCAGTACAGTTTTTAATTTGTGACAACTGTGGCTTCGTTACTGAAATTCAATCCGAAGGTTTAGAAGAAACCTTGGCTGCTCAAGCAAGTCAACACGGATTTAAAATTTCAAAACAAACAATAGAAGCGCATGGCCTATGTGCCGAATGTCAACAAGATATAAAAGGACATTAACTTGAACGCAAACTTTATTAATCCATTTATAAGCGGCTTACTTAAAGTGCTGGAAACTATGGCTCAGACCAAACTCACTCCAGGCAGACCCAAGCGTAAGCAAAATGATGTGGCAAAAGGCGACGTTTCCGGTCTAATCGGAATGGTAGGTACTGAAACTAAAGGTTCTTTTTCTATTACCTTTGATGAAAACCTTGCACTTATCATTATGGAGCGCATGGTTGGCGAAAAAATTGATAAAATAGATCCTGAGGTTTGCGACATGGTGGGTGAAATTACTAACATGATCGCTGGTAGCGCTAAAAACGAGCTCGCAGATCAGGGTTTCGATTTTGGTATGGCAACACCGATTGTTGTATCTGGTACTAATCATACAATTAGTCACCAAGTAGACGGTCCCAAAGTTATATTGCCCTTTATGTGCGAAGACGGAAGTGCACATATGGAAATATGCTTCGATAAATAATAAATCACATAAAGTTTAAACAAAGTTAAATTAGGATAGAAGATGATAAAACGCACACTTACAGCTTCAGTATTATTGGCACTAGGAAGCCTACCAACATTAGCTGATACAACGGATAAAAACTGGGTTGGCGCTTCAGCCCTTTATTACAATGCTGATCACGATAATATTTCAGAAGAATTTTTAGACGATGGTTTTGGTGTTAGCGTTGAAGCTGGCTTCAGATTTTCGCCTAAATGGGCTGTAAGATTAGAGCTAGCTCACCTAAATGTTAGAAGTGATAATGATCTTTTAGGTGATGACCAAACTGGGCAACTTTTTGGTGTTGATGCCCTTTATTTTCTAAAAGACGATGTTGCTTACCTTTTTGGCGGTATAAAATCACTTAATTTAGTTGAAAATACCTCTCTATTTAATATCGGTGTTGGTAAACACTGGGAATTAAATGACAAATTAAACCTAATTACAGAGGTTGCTAACTACCGAGATTTCGGCAGCGACTTTAATGATTTTGGCGTAAAACTAGGCCTAGCCTACACCTTTGGTGATGTTAAAGCTCCAGCAAAACCGATCAAATCTAATGCCCCTGTAGATGGTGACGCTGATAAAGACGGTGTTCTTGATTCAAAAGACCGTTGCCCTGGCACAAAGGCAGGTACTACAGTTGACAATAATGGCTGTGCATTAGTTATTGAAAACGACAGTGATAAAGATGGTGTTTTAGACTCCGTTGACACATGCCCTGAAACACCGGCGGGTGATTTAGTAGACAGTAACGGTTGTACTCGTTTTGGTACTGAAACTGTATCTGAAACCGTAGCTGTACTTTTTGCCAATAACAGCGCAGAAATTACAAATAAAAGCGCGTCTGATATTGTAGATTTCGCAGCCTTCCTTAAGCGTTACGGAAATACTGATGCTGTTATTGAAGGTCACGCATCTGCACCAGGTGCAGCTGACTACAACTTGAAGCTTTCTTCTGATAGAGCCGAAGCATTTAAAACGCTTTTAGTTGAAGAATATGATATTGATGCAACGCGTTTGAAAGCCGTAGGTTATGGTGAAACTCAGCTTCTCGACACTTCAAATACAGCAGCGGCAAATGCTAAAAATCGCAGAATCGTTGTTAATGTATCTGAAACAGTAAAAGTTAAGTTAACCAAATAAACTTTTACGTGTTAAATAAAAAAGCGGTTGAAAATTCAACCGCTTTTTAATAATCATCGGGCCTAGCTGGTCCTGCATAATTATCAAATCTAGAAAATTGCCCCTGAAACGTTAATCGACTTGTTCCAATAGGGCCATTCCGTTGTTTACCAATGATTATTTCAGCAACGCCTTTATCTTCACTGTTTTCGTGATACACCTCATCCCTATAAATAAACATGATCAAATCGGCATCTTGCTCGATAGAGCCTGATTCACGCAAATCAGAGTTAACAGGGCGCTTATCGGCTCTCTGCTCCAAACTACGATTCAATTGTGAAAGTGCAACAACAGGCACTTCTAGTTCTTTTGCCAAAGCTTTAAGTGAACGAGAGATTTCCGCAATCTCTAAGGTTCTATTATCTGATAAAGAAGGCACACGCATAAGCTGTAAGTAGTCAATCATGATCATACTAATGCCCCGCTCTCTAGCGAGTTTTCTAGCTCGTGAACGCACATCCATTGGCGTCAGACCTGAAGAGTCATCTACAAATAGATTGTCTTTTTCTTTAAGATTTGCCATGGTATTAGAAATTCTAGCCCAATCTTCATCATCTAATTGCGCTGTTCTGATTTTAGTCTGATCCACACGACTTAGCGACGCAAGCATCCTCATCATTATTTGCTCAGAAGGCATCTCTAAACTGAATACAAGTACAGGCTTAGTTTCTGTCATCATTGCATTTTCACACAAATTCATCGCGAAGGTGGTTTTTCCCATTGATGGACGTGCAGCGACTATAATTAAATCAGAAGGTTGTAAACCACTGGTTTTTTTATCTAAGTCAGTGTACCCACTGGATACCCCTGTAACCTCTCGATTATCCTTAAGAAGTACTTCGAGCCTATCGATAGTTTTCCCTAAAACAGACTCTACACTCTGTGGTCCTTCATTTTGTCCCGTTCGGCTTTCAGCAATTTCAAAAACTTTGCTTTCAGCCATATCGAGAATGTCTGCGCTATCGCGACCTTCTGGGTTATACCCTGCTTCCGCAATCTGATTTGCGACACCTATCAACTCTCGGGTAATGGCCCGCTCTTTAATAATCTGCGCATAAGCTGTTACATTGGCGGCACTAGGCGTATTTTTTGCCAATTCACCTAAATAGGCAAAGCCTCCGGCATCGCTCAGCTCATCATGAGTTTCTAAATCTTCAGATACTGTGACTAAATCCACAGGCATGTTTTCTTTTAACAAACGAAGTATGGCGGCAAAAATAATTTGATGAGAACGATTATAAAAGTCGTTATCAGAAACGAGTTCCGTGACCTTGTCCCACGAATCGGGAGCAATAAGCATACTACCCAACACAGATTGTTCAGCTTCAATACTGTGAGGCGGTATTTTTAGTTTTTCAACAACGTTGTCAGATTCTAGCTGCGCCAAAAGGTTACCTTTAAACCACGATTACTTAATGCTAATTATGCGGCAAACCCACGTTAAAAAATAGCTTTGACCGTTTTCAATTTTTAAAATGGCCGTTTTTTCACATAAAGTAAGTTAAATCAAATAGAAAGAGATTTAATAATTGTGTCTTTTTGAAAAAAAAATTGCAAAAAGACGCTCAAAAAGAATACAATCGTGACGTTCTTATGTATAAAAAAAGATAATATTGAGTATATTGTAATAACTTTGTAAATAGTCGATACTTTTGATTTGTATGATATATTTTACGTTAGTAAACTTTAACGCTGTTAATGAGATAGGCAAATGAGCAAGGTTTCAGTTAAAGGATTCACCTTAATCGAGCTAATGATCGTAGTTGCCATTTTAGGCATTCTG
>CAYUZL010000247.1:0-4899 GCA_964449725.1 uncultured Alteromonas sp.
AGTGAATTGTCAGTCTATTCAAAAGTAGATAACACCGCGTTTAGGCAAATAAAAAATAATACGCCAGGACCTTATACTTTTATATTGAAAGCAACTAAAGAAGTTCCTCGTCGCGTGCAAAATGCGAAACGTAAAACCATCGGTATTCGAGTTCCAGATAATATGATTGCATTGCAACTTTTAGATGAGCTAGATGCGCCTTTACTTTCTACGACCTTAATTTTACCGGGAGAAGATGGCGCTGAAACGGATCCAGATGCAATCAGTGAAAAAATAGGTAATCAAATAGGGGCTATTATTCATGGTGGCTATTTGGGCGAACAGCCAACTACTGTAATTGATATGAGTGATGGTGACACAAACATTATTCGTTATGGAAGTGGCGACCCAGCGCCATTTGAATAAGTAGCACGGGCAGTAAGCCTATGGAACATTTACCTGTTCAGCAACCTCTACCTTTGGCATTTGTTAATGGCGAAGCTGTTGTCGAGCAACCTCACGATTTATACATTCCTCCTGATGCACTTGAGGTTATCTTAGAGTCTTTTGAGGGGCCTTTGGATTTACTTTTGTATCTTATCCGCAAAGAAAAAATGGATATTATGACAATGCCAGTGGCTGACATTACCCGACAGTATATGGATTATGTTGAAGTAATGAAAACCCTTAAACTTGAGCTTGCAGGAGAATACCTTTTGATGGCTGCGATCCTCGCAGAAATTAAATCTCGGTTACTTTTGCCCAAAAGAGACAATGACATCAACGAAGAAGAAGATCCCAGAGCCGAGCTTATTCGTCGATTACAAGAGTATGAAAAAGTACAAGCTGCAGCATCAGAACTCGATAATCAACCTAGATTAGAACGAGATATTTTTGGTACAAATGTAAAAGTTGCTAAGATGCCTGTAGCCGAAAATCAACAGCCTGATGTGGCTTTAAAAGAGCTTATTGTCGCATTTAGCGCGGCAATGAAGCGAGCTGGAGCCTATGAACACCATCAAATTACGGCAGAAAAATTAAGTACAAGAGAGCGCATGAGTGCCATTTTGGCTAAACTGAAACAGTTACCCAATGGAGAGTTTCTGCGTTTTTCTTCGCTTTTTTCAGTGGAAGAAGGAAAAGCAGGGTGTGTAGTTTCATTTCTGGCGACCTTAGAGTTATTGAAAGAGCATCTTATCGTGTTGGTACAAGGTGGACCAAAAACTCAAATGCATATAGCGCTGTCTCATGAAGCATAAAACAAGTAAAATAGATCCAACAGAGCTTAAACGCATTGTAGAAGCTACGTTATTTGTCAGCGAATCAATCATGACTGTCGGTAAATTGAAAACGACAGTGTTGAGTGATTTCTCAGTATCCAAAGACGAGATACTGGCAGTGATAGAGGCGTTAATGAAAGACTATGAAGGTAGGGGCATTAACCTAGTTAAAGTTGCCTCAGGTTGGCGCTTTCAATCAGATGAGAATTTAGGGCCTTTGTTAGGACGAATGTGGCAAGAACCGCCACCCCGTTATTCAAAGGCACTACTGGAAACCCTTGCACTTATTGCTTACAAACAACCCATCACCAGAGGTGAAATTGAAGATATTCGAGGGGTTGCAGTTAGCAGTAGCATTATAAAAACGCTGATAGAAAGAGCGTGGATACAGGTAGCGGGATACAAAGAGATTGCGGGTAAACCAGCACTTTACGCTACAACCAATGAATTTTTAGATTATTTTTCGCTGACTTCTCTGTCTGAGTTACCCAGCAGCGGACTATTTGATCAGACAGGTAATGATAAATGAAGTCTCGTACACCAATAAATACCGATAAATTACAAAAAGTACTCGCAAATATGGGGTATGGCTCTAGACGTGAAATGGAACGTTGGATCAGCGATGGCCGTATTTCTGTAAATGGAAAAGTTGCTACCCTGGGCGACCGGATTAACGAAAGCGATCAGGTTCGTGTAGATGGTCATATCGTTAATCGTCAGCAAACCCAAACCGTATGTCGAGTATTGATGTACAACAAGCCTGAAGGTGAGTTGTGCTCTCGTAAAGACGAAGAGGGCAGGCCCACTGTATTTGACCGTCTTCCTCGTTTAACTGGCGGGCGTTGGATTGCGGTAGGCCGCCTCGACTTGAACACCAGTGGTTTATTACTGTTTACCAATGACGGTGAATTAGCAAATCGTTTAATGCATCCCAAGCATGAAATAGAGCGTGAATATGCGGTTCGAGTGTTTGGCGAAGTCACCCGAGATATGCAAAAAGCCGTATTGAAAGGGGTGAAACTGGAAGATGGCGAAGCTAAATTTACCAGTTTAAGAGCCCGTAAATCAGAAGAAGAGAGCTTAAATCAATGGTTCGATGTTACCTTATCAGAAGGTAGAAACCGTGAAGTAAGACGTTTATGGGAAAGCCAAGGCGTGCAAGTCAGTCGACTTATTCGTTTGCGTTATGGGCCATTATCACTAGAAAAACGACTACCTCAGGGCGGTTGGTTAGAGCTAGAGTTAGAGCCTCTGAATAAACTAAGAGCATCTGTTGGGCTAGACAATGAAACTGAATCTATGGCGGATACGCGTAAAGGTAAATTAGATCATGTTCAACTTAGCCGTATGCGACGTTCAGTGAAAAAGCACAAAGTGAATCGCCAAGCGAAAAGTAAACCTAAAAGACAGTAGATATTTGAATACGTAAACGCCCATGGCATTGGTTTATTCATATCACCAAGCCATGGGGTGAGTAGTGAGGAAAGGCTTTACTCTATAGGTTCGTAAAACGATTCTGGTAATTCTAAATCACTTTCGACGCGAGCAATTTTTTCATCTTCAAAATAAATAAACATGTCTTGGCGAACATCTTTACCGCGCTTTTTCATTCCACGCTTTAGATCGTACACGTAATACCAAGTATCAGTATCGAAGCTATCTTGTATCACAGGTAAACCTAAGACGAATACAACTTGTTCTTTTGTCATACCGACGCGTAAATCTTCAATTGAGTTTTGATCGAGAAAGTTTCCTTGGGGAATATCGATCCTAAAAATCCAATCGGTACATCCTGACAACATTAACAAACTAACAAGAACTACCGCATATCTCATGTAACTTTCCTAAACACTTAATTTTGTAAACTGACTCACTGTTAGGTACGCATGCTACCTGTTCATGTACGACCAATCAATAAAGGTTTAGTTCGTTATGCATTAATTTACTTGTTCGGCTTGTTTTAACAGCTCTTTTGCATTTTCTATAGCGCTTTCAGTTACCGTATCACCTGCTAGTAGCCTTGCCAGTTCATGAATTCTGTCTTGAGGCGTTAACGGTAATACGTTTGTTTCTGTTTGAGTACCATTGGTTAATTTAGATACAAAAAGTTGGTTATGAGCTTGCGCAGCAACTTGCGGAAGGTGAGTCACGCACAATACTTGTTGATCTTGACCTAAACGTTTTAACAGTTGTCCTACGATAGAGGCGGTAGGACCGCTGATACCTGTGTCCACTTCATCAAAAATAAGTGTTGGGGCGGCATCTTCAGATAAACTAATAACTTGAACGGCTAATCCGACCCTTGATAACTCGCCCCCGGATAACACTTTGTCAAGAGGACCTTGCGGTTGCCCTGGATTAACTGAAATTAATATTGAGACTTTATCTAGCCCTAGTGCAGATGCTTTTGCGTTCTCATCGAAACTTACTTTTAATGTAATCTGAGCATGAGGCATATTCATTTGTGCGACATAATCAAGCAAAGACGTAGAGAAGGCTTTTGCGGCTTTTTGTCTGCTGGTACTGAGTTTTTTCGCTTGTTTTAAATAATCTGTTTTAGCGGAAGCAACCTCTTCTTTTAAGCAAGTTAAAGTTTCTTCATCAGCACTGAGTGTCGTGAGTTCATTGCTGAGCGTTTGATGATAGCTATATAGGGCTTCAGGTTGAATTTGATGCTTCCTAGCCAAACTAACGGCTAAAGAAAAGCGGGATTCAATTTCTGCAAAACGTTGAGGGTCTGCATCAAGGGAGTCGGTGTAGTGACGCAATTCATGAATGGCTTCTTCCAACTGAGCAGCGGATTCTTGCAATAGAGATACTGTCGACGTTAACTGGCCATCATGTTCAATTAAATCTGAAAGGCTATCTATTTGTTGTTGCACTACAGAAAGCGCTGCATGTTGATCTGCATCGTACAGCAAATGCAAACTTTGTTCTGACTGCTCAACTAAATGTTGATGATAAGAAAGTCGTTTATGTTCCGCTTCCAGCTTTTCAAACTCACCATCTTCAATGGCAAATTCGTCGAGTTCTTTTACTTGGTAAGAAAGCAATTGTTGACGGTCTGCTCTGCGAAGTTTCTCATCTTCTAACTTTTGCAGTTGTTGCTGTTTTGACTTCCATTCTGAGTATAAGTTAGCGACAGATGTCATTAATTTAGGGTGGCTGGCAAAGTTGTCTAACGTGGTTCGTTGAACATCTTCTTTTAGCAAAGCTAGATGAGTATTTTGGCCATGAATAGAAAGTAGATGAGTGCCGAGCTCTTTTAATTGTGCAAGCGACGCTGCAGAGCCATTAATAAATGCTTTTGAACGACCTTCTTTTGAAATGACCCTACGTATAAAACAGGTATCAGGTTCGTCTTCACTTAACATGGCATTATCTTCAAGCCAAATTTTGGCATTGGCGCAATCGACCAGTGAGTGATGAGCGACAATTTCTGCTTTTTCAGCGCCAACACGAACAGAACTCGCATCGGCTCTATCACCAATACATAAACCCAAGGCATCTATGGCAATGGATTTACCTGCGCCAGTTTCACCCGTAATGGCGGTTAAACCTTGTTCTAAGTTTAATTCGAGTTGTTTTACTACGGCAAAGTTCTTAATTGATAAATGAATAAGCATAAATGTACTATATG
>CAYUZL010000248.1:0-2897 GCA_964449725.1 uncultured Alteromonas sp.
AATAAACACAGAACCCATCAATTTTTTGCTAACCAATCAGTGGCGACTAACCAATCTGATAAACCTGCTTCCGGCGAATTTTGTTCTGGAGCATAGCAATATTCCCAACGAACAAGAGGCGGCATTGACATCAAAATAGACTCAGTTCGACCACCAGACTGTAAACCAAATAGAGTACCTCTATCGAATACAAGGTTAAATTCAACATAACGGCCTCTTCGATACAATTGAAACTGCCGCTCTCTATCACCAAAGTTCTTATCTTTATTATTTTCAACTATAGGAGCATATGCCGGAATAAAGCCATTACCTACATCTTGTATAAATAAAAAGCTCTTATCAAAACCCCATTGATTCAAGTCATCAAAGAACAAGCCTCCCACACCACGGGTTTCATTTCTGTGTTTTAGATAAAAATAGTCATCGCACCATGCTTTATATTTTGGATAAACATCCTCGCCATAAGGGTGGCAAATGTTAGCTGCAACATTATGCCAATGTTTAACATCATCTAATTGAGGATAAAAAGGAGTTAGGTCAAACCCTCCACCAAACCACCATATAGGCTCTTCGCCTTCTTTTTCGGCTATAAAAAAGCGCACGTTTGCATGGGATGTTGGAATATAGGGGTTATTGGGGTGGATAACTAAAGAAACTCCCATAGCTTGAAACTTACGCCCCGCTAGCTCAGGCCTAGCTGCCGTGGCTGAAGGTGGTAACTTATCACCAAACACATGTGAAAAATTAACCCCCGCTTGCTCAAACGTATTACCTTTTCTTAATACTCGAGAACGACCGCCCCCACCTTCTTCTCTACTCCATTCATCTTGATGAAATTGCTCTGAGCTTTCGAATGAACTTAATGACGTACAAATGTTGTCCTGTAAAGATAAAAGGTAAGCTTTAACTCGTTGAATCTGTTCTCTACCTACGTTATCTGTCATTTTCATCCTCTTATTGTATTACCACTTACAGCATCTTTTATCGTACTTGGCGAATGTCTACCTTCAACAACACCGTCAACATAAACTACTTGATCACCAAACTGGCTTTCTGCATCTTGCTTTGAAACACAACTAGGCTCACCTGATAAGTTAGCACTAGTTGAGACAATGGGTTTACCTAACCTTTCACATAAAGCGACAAGGGGAGGATAAGATGTCACTCTCACTGCAATTTTTGCATGTTGCCCCGTTATCCATTTAGGAGCTTTCAATCCCTTAGGCATCAGCCACGTAATCGGTCCTGGCCAACTTGAAAAAATATCGGGCCTGCGCCCAGGTGGAATAGCTGCGTCGTCAACATAAGGAAGAAGCTGAGAATAATTTGCAGCAACCAAAATAAGTCCTTTATCTACATTTCTTTTTTTCAAAGAAAGTAACTTACTAACGGCTGATTCATTGTCCGGATCGCACCCCACTCCCATTACTGCCTCGGTGGGGTAAACAATGATTTCACCCTCATCAAATGCCACCTTTAAAGTGTCATGTTGAATCTCATTTGATTGATTCATCCTCAATGTACCTACATGTTTTTTGTGGGCAATGATATTGCCCTGATTTTTTTATTAATATGGGCCAGTCACATTCAGGACAAGCTTTCGGAATTGGTGCGAAATTTACCACATACCGACAACTTGGGTAATCAGTACAGCTAAAAAAGCGCTTACCATAGCGATTTGTCTTTTCCATTAATTGTCCTTTTTTACATAAAGGACAGGTAACTTGAGTTTCTGTTTTAGCTTGAGTAGAGGATATGTAATCACATGAGGGATAGGCTGAACAACCTATAAATAAACCAAAGCGTCCCTTTTTAATTTGTAAAATTTCATTGCACTTTGGGCATAAAGACTCATCGATATTTTTAATAACATCGACGCTCGTGTCAGTAAGAGGTTTAATAAATTCGCAGGCTGGGTAATTTTTACAGCCAATAAAAGGCCCGTTTTTACCGTTTTTTATTAATAGCTCGCCCTTACAATCTGGGCATGAGCCATAACTGCCTTTGGACGCCAATCCGTCAAAAAGTGCTTTATCAACCTTACTCATAGAGCAAAGTGAAAACGTAAAATACTAATGTAATGGCCCTTCAGGCTCTTCGAACAATAACTCTTCCATTTGTGCATAGGCATTTTCTTTACCTGGAACATTGAACAGCACCATTAGCACTACCCATTTCAAATCTTCTAAACAAAATTCACTAGCATCTATTTCCATTACCCGATCAACAACCATTTCTCGTGTATTGGCATCTAGTACACCCGCTTGTTCCAAAAACAACATGAAACCTTGTGCTTCAACATCCAACCTTAAACTTTCATCATGGGTATAAATTCTATGTACGCCGCTTGTGATAGGTTTTGACAAATAAGGGGTTGTTGAGGTTTCTTGAAGCGCAGCTAATTTTTCTAGCCAGTTAAGCGCTTTAAATATTTCGTCGTGATGGAATCCAGCACGAATTAACTCATCGGTTAGCTCATCTTGATCAACGCGAATCTCTGACTCACTGTGCACTAAGCTTTCAAATAAATACATAAGAATGTCAAACATAGCTATTCACCTCTCAACTTAAGGTACCCTCCTGGAACGGCGGTTACCAAGCCTTGCAACTCGTGCTCTAGTAATGCTGTCAATACATCACTGGAAGACAGATTACTGCGTTTTATGATTTCATTTAACGGTGTAACGTCGTAATCAACACTATCCAATATCGGATCTATTGCCAAGTGCTTTCTTTTATAAACAGGATTTTCTTTAATAACAGTACAAACCTGTTCTCTTATACACATCTCCGAGCCCACGAGACTAGGCATGATCTCGTATGCCGTCTTCTGCTTGAAAAAAAAAAAAACAAAGTGTAATCGTTACTCTCATCCGTATCTCTTTACTGTATGTCGT
>CAYUZL010000249.1:0-3644 GCA_964449725.1 uncultured Alteromonas sp.
GAAAGAAACTTAGATAAATCATTTTTTGATACAGATAAATGTTCTTGTATTGCGCCATCAAAGGCTTTTTGAGTCTCTATTTCCTGACTAGCAAAAGCTTTTCTTTTTTGGCTATCTAACGTTTCTAGGTATTTTATAATTGATATTTCTCTCTTTTCCACAAGGCTATTCAATGTGGAAAAATCGATTTCAGCCTGAGATAATAATTCAAAAATGTGTTTATTTAAGTCTAAAACACATTCTAACTCACTATTACCTGGCACTTACACAGCCTCACTATTCTGCGACTTCATTTGATACGCTTCTTCTTTCGCCGACTGAGGAATTTGCACCCATGCATCTCGAATAGGGCTAAAGAGTTGAATAACCTCATCTATCGGCTCTAACTTATTATCAACGTGCGCTTTATTTATTTGATCTATCATATAGTCATACAAACCATATAAATTTTGCGATATTTCTCCGCCAACGTCGAGATCAAGAGTGTCTCGTAAATTCATAAAAATAGCCGTCACCCTAGAAAGCAATTCTGATTTAGATTCAAACTCTTTTCGTTCTATGGCCCCTTTTGCATAAGCAAGTCTGTCAAGGGCACCCTGCATTAACATTAATGTTAAGCGATGCGGATCTGCAGTAGTTACATCTTGCTTCAAATTACCTTTTTTGTAGGCATTTATTCCAGTTAATCGCATGCTATACCTCTAATTAACCAAGCGCACTCAACAATGCAGCACCCGTACTATTCAAACGAGATACGGTTTGATCTAAATTTAAATATCGGTCACGTAAAATCTGTTCAGTGTTTAGAAGCCTTAATTCTAATGACTCACGTTCATCAAATAAAGCGTCTCGCTCTTCCCGAGCGCTATCTTCTCTCGAATCAACTAAACCACCAGCTTGAGTATAAGATTCAAGAACTTGCAAAAGACGAGTCGCAATTCCGTCACTCTCATCGGTAAACAAAGCGGCTATATCGTCAAAATTATCTTCCAACGCATCTTGTAGTCTATCTTCTCCCGTACCTAATCCAAAATCTGTACTGCCA
This sequence comes from uncultured Alteromonas sp., assembly GCA_964449725.1. Lineage (GTDB taxonomy): Bacteria > Pseudomonadota > Gammaproteobacteria > Enterobacterales > Alteromonadaceae > Alteromonas_F. The sequence continues at coordinate 1,046 of CAYUZL010000249.1, forward strand.
ATTTCCAACTCACCATCTGAATTTAATTCAATTCCCAATTGGAACAAGTTCCCCAGTCCAGACGATGCAACATTTTCACTCACTATATTGGCCAGAGATGTTTGAAGCCCACGTAATAGCGAGTCACCCGCTAGTGGACCATCATCTTCTAAATCAGACTCACCAAAACGAGACAATGTCTGAATTTCTCCAATTAGACTATTGTAATTGTCGACAAAGTCTCTAACTCTCGTTTCAAGCCCTTCTTGGTCAAAACCTATTGTTAAGGTCGACGCAACACGGGTTACGCCGTCAGTTTCAAATTCAGAAACACTGTCCACCTCAAAGGTTACACTTTGAATCGTATTTTCAAATTCGTTAGTTTGGCTTTGTACTTCTAATCCATCAACAAACGCAATGGCATTTTGCGCACTTTCTGTTGCAGTTAGAAAGGAACTGGTTTCAGATGAGTCTGTAGTTGCTATTCTTTCTAATTCGGCTAAGTCGTTATCATTTACAATAACTAAATCGTTTCCATCTCCCGTTACTTCAGAGGTAATAACCAGTCTTGCCCCAGCGGCAGTTCCTGTGTCAATAATATTGGCTGTTACACCAAAATTATCATCCGCATTATTAATTTGTTCTCGAAGTTGAGCTAAAGTAGTTCCCGCTGTTAAATCAATAGTAAATGAGTCGGAAGTGCCATCAACTTGAAATGTAAGAGAACCAGAACCCGAAGATAGGACTGAATCTGAAGAATCGGTAAAAGCTGCATCATTAGTGATAATACGGCTACCTGATGCGACCTGTTCTACCTGAATGTCATAAATGCCACTGAGGGCACTGTTAGCTGCTTCCGCAGTAAAGATACCGTCTTCAGAATCAGGAGTGGAAACTGTCGTTTCTCGCCCATTTAAATCTGTACTGTTTTCAAGATCTTCAACCGCATCTTGGAAATCTGATAACCGAGAGCCGAGTTGGCCCAATGCTGAGATTTCTGCTTCATTGCTTTCCTCTCTAGCATTAATCGCATCTTCTCTAGGTTGTCGCTGCGCAGACAAAAGCTGGGTGACCAAGCTTTCTAAATCTAGGCCAGAACCTACTCCCAATGATGAAATTGACATACACTACCTCATTAAACTTGCCGGTTAACTAACACCCCAACACTACTTCCTACATCATCCTGCAACGATTGGATACGATCAGCTAATTGTAAAACTTCTTCAGATGGTATCTGTCGGATGACATCGCCAGAGCTCGAGTCCCTTACAGTCACAATGGAACGATCGGTTTCGTCATCTACTGAGAAGGCTAGATTACGCGCTTGCCCTTGAACAAATGTTTCCACATCTTCAACTGCTTGCTGTAAAGCATCAGTATTACCTTCACTTTCATTGCTATCGGCTGGTGTTCCACTTTCTTGAACATCTGCTGTAACATTTATTTGTGGATTGTCAGTTCGCAACGGTATTTCAGTATTAACATCAACCCGTTGTTCATCTGTCTGGGGTGACGATGTTCTTTCAACTGTAACATTCGATGCTGCAATATTTTGACCAACTTGTAATGAATTAATTGTCATGATCTACCTCCTTAAGTAGAAACGACAAAACGGGCTCTGTTCTCACAGACGCCCGTTGTCTTCAATAAAATTAAACTCGCTCAATTAGCCGAGAAGAGACAACGCGGTCTGTGGACGCTGGTTCGCTTGGCTCAATACTGAAACAGATGCCTGCTGAATGATTTGGTTTCGAGTCAACTCTGCGGTTTCTGTCGCAAAATCAGTATCTCTTACCTGTGCTCTCGCGCCTGATAAGTTCTCTGAAATATTAGATAGGTTACGAATAGTTGACTGAAAACGATTTTGCAAAGCACCTAGTTCCGCTCGAGTTCCACCAATGGACGAAATCGCACCATCGATAGCAGTTAACGCAGCAGATGCACCAGCAGCAGTGGAAATATCAGCAGTATTAACTCCAAGCCCTGTAGGCCCGAAACCATTAGGCGTTGATAAGTTTACACTAATCGTTTGTCCAGCGTTAGCCCCCACTAAGAAGGATGCAGAAAATCCACCATCAAGCAAATTAACGCCACCAAATTCTGTGGTAGTGGATATTCGAGAAATCTCAGCTTGTAACTGTTGTACTTCTTCTTGCAATGCCGTTCTATCAGCGTCGCTGTTAATACCGTTTTGCGATTGAACAGCCAAAGTTCGAATACGCTGTAAACTGTTCGTAACCTCACCAAGTGCACCTTCAGCAGTTTGTGATAACGAAATTGCATCATTCGCGTTTCGAACCGACTGATTTAAACCTTGGATTTGCGACGTCAAACGATCAGAAATCTGCAAACCTGCCGCATCATCAGCTGCACTGTTAATACGAAAACCTGAAGAAAGACGTTCGAAAGATGTATTTAAACGCTCACCCACATCAAACAATTGACGTTGGGCATTAAGCGCTGACGTATTAGTATTTACAAATAAAGACATAACTTACCTCCTGGGCCTTAGCGAACTACACGCTGGCTCAAAAATTTTAGTCATTTAGGTTCACTACGCCTAAACAACAACCTCATAATTAAATTTCCTCTCAACTATGGGTATCGACCGACCCAATAG
>CAYUZL010000250.1:0-2659 GCA_964449725.1 uncultured Alteromonas sp.
TTTTAGACGTGATTCAAAAGGGTATTTTGAAAACAGTAGACGAAAAATACCGAACCAATGGGTACAAAATATATAACGGCTTTATGGGTAATGGCGCCCTTGGCTTATACGTTTTATTGAATAGGCCAACTCTATTTAATGCCTACCTGATAGCCAGCCCTGCATTAGCCGGTGACTTTGGAAATGTAATACTAGATGCGCCTGAAAAATTAGCATTAAGTAATAAACAAAGTACCTTTTTATATATGGCAATAGGTAACCACGGTTACGAACGTTCTCATGTAGCTCCTTTTAAACAGTTTGAACAGGAATTACAAAACCTGCCGGAAGGTAAACTGCAATGGACAACCAATAACAACGAACACCACGCTTATATGTCTCGCCCAGTCATCACCTTATTAAACGGTATTGAAGCCTTGTTCGACGATATCCACAACGACCTTTCGCCCGATTCCGATATTTCCAAACAAGGCCCTGACGCCATTATTCACTATTATGAAACACTATCGAAAGATAAGTATGGGTTTACCGTATCGGCAGAAGGATCTTTAAAAGCCTTGGCGAAATCACTTGTTGAACAAAGCCCTAAAGCGGCCATTGAGATATATGAAAGAGTGACACAACGCTACCCCAACTCTGCGTATGCTTATGCCTCTTTAGCAAAAGCCTATGCAGATCAAGGGGAAATTCATAAAGCAATACAGATACAGCAAATAGCCGTTGAGAAAGCTAAATCTATGGTGCAATGGCACCAAAACAGACACCAACAATATTTAGATGAATTTAACGCTATGTTGGATAATTCATCCCCTAAATAAAAAGGCCGCTTTAATAGCGGCCTCTTAGTTTTTAATCAATAGTAGGAATTCGCCCTGGAGTCCAAGGCGCGCCTATTGCTTCTAGCTTGTCTTCCAATGCAGCTAAATCACTACGTAAGCTTTTTAGCTGTTCCGCAACTCGAGTGTATTCGGCTTCGGCAATATCGAGAGACGCTAAGTGGTTACCTGACACCTTGTTTTGACTGCCGCTAATAGCAGAATACAAACTACGTGTTCGACCGGCAACCGACCACAATACAGGCTCGTGGCGAGCTCTTACTGTTGCATCACCATTTAACAACACAGTTAGCTGAGTCATACGATCCGCTAACCCGCGTACAGCTTGTGCATCGTCTTCAGTAGCCGATGGCGTTAAATCAATAGCGACGGTTAAATGCTTAATTCGATTACGCAATTCAGCTTGGGCCTTCGACGCTCCACCCACTGAACGATATAAGTTCGCAGCGCGCTTTTGTACCGCAAGCAAGGCTTCGCGGTCGGTTGAAATTTCAGGGCTATTATTCAGTAGCTTCAAAACGAATGTTTGCGGCTCAGACAAGGTAGACACTTCACCAAACTGACGCTTTTTCAAGGTAACCGTGTATTCACCTGGCAAGGCAATTGGCCCTTTAGGTGGAATTGCCCACGGAGCAACATAACCTGATGGTTTCTTTAAAGAAGGTGGAGCAGAAGACGGATAATGCATGTCCCATGCAACACGGTGAAAGCCTTTTTTAGTTGGTCCATCAATACGGCGAACGAGTTTACCTTGGGCGTCTTTCACCTCTAAAAACACAGTTGGTGCTTCTTCTTGATCTTCTTTACGTAAGGTATCCCAATTTGGATAAGGCGTGTCGCCGCCTTCTTTCTCAATCGCCTTCTCTTGCTCACGGCGTATTTTTCTTAGGGTTTGATAGCTGTCTTTCAAGTAGAAAGAAAACACCGCTCCGTAGTGAGGGTTATCTGCTGTGAAAAACTCATTACCATTTGAACCTTTGCTTTCACGACCATATTGATAGCCTTGTAAATACAACCAGCTATCTTTCACTGGGAATAGCGTTGCACTTTGCTGACTCAAGTCACTTGCCGGCGTTCGCAATGGCGAATAATCATCGAGAATGTAAATACCACGACCAAACGTACCCACAATTAAGTCGCTTTCACGGCGCTGAATTTCTAAATCACGTACTGCGATGGTTGGGAAATTCCCTTTCATTTGCGACCAACTTGCACCCTGATTTTGGCTCACAAAAAGACCAAACTCCGTACCTACAAATAACAAGTTCGGGTCGACGTGATCTTCTGCAATAGTATGAGCAGCCCCAGATGAAGGAAGATTGCTGTTAATTAACTTCCAGCTTTTCCCTTTATTTGTGGTTTTTAACACATAAGGTGTGTAATCCCCTTGTTTGTGGTTATCAAACACAGCATAGGCGACATTTTCATCGTGGGTAGAAGCAATGATATCTTCCACCAGCGCCATCTTAGGCACACCTTTGAAGCTACTGGTTGTACGCCAATTGTCGCCACCGTCTTCCGTTACGCTAATTAAACCGTCGTCGCTTCCTGCATATAACAGCCCTTCTTTCACAGGGCTTTCGTTTATAGCAATAATAGAGCCGTACATAGACGTAGATGCATTTTTCGCTACAGTATCCACGCTCCATACTCGGTCCATTACTTTTAATGTGTTGCGGTCTATTTTACGGGTTAAATCTGGACTAATCACTCGCCAATTCTCACCGCGATCGTCAGACTGAAATACTTTTTCGGCTGCATAAAATAAGCGAGTTGATTTGTGTGGGCTTATCAATAAGGGCGAATTCCAATTCCACTTATAT
>CAYUZL010000251.1:0-8316 GCA_964449725.1 uncultured Alteromonas sp.
ATGTGTTTGTATCCGATGTACCATTTGCATCGAACAGCGTTGCTCAAACGGTAAATTCTAATCAGGTTAGCAGTGTGTATTACGATGGCACATTAAATGGTTCTGACACCATTACTGTCAATACTCAAGGGCAATACGTGCGTATTCAACTCATAGGCACAAACCCGTTGAGCTTGGCTGAAGTCGAAGTAATTGCCGGCGAAGCACCGCCTGCTCCCCCAAGAACCGCAGTGCTTGTAGAAGCTGAGGACTACACGGCCTTTTTGGATACCGATGCAGGTAATAACGGCAATCAATACCGCAGTGACGATGTAGATATTGAAATTTCATCAGATGAAAACGGCGGATTTAACGTAGGTTGGACCACCTCAGGCGAGTGGTTAGAGTATTCAGTGCAGCTGCAAGCCGGTAGTTACGAAATTGAATCTAGAGTGGCTTCTGTTACTGATACAGGGGAGTTTTTAATTTCGATTAATCAACTCCTTGTCGGTAGTGCTAGTGTAGACGCAACAGGTGGATGGCAAAATTGGGTTACCCTTCCATCGGGAGAAGTTAGCATACCAAGCGATGGTACCTATACCATCCGGATAGATGTCACAGGCAGTTCATTTAACATCAATTACTTCTCACTGTTACCCGTGGATTCAGATGTGGGAACCACGGTTCCTGAAGGCGACCCGAATACCGACCCTGATCCCGGTAATGGCAATGGCGGTGGCACTCCCATCGCCAGCAACGATGCTGATGGCGACGGCATAATCGACACTCAAGACCAATGCCCTCTTACTTCCTCGGGAACACCTGTGGATGTGGGGGGCTGCCCCGCCATCATCCAAGGCGACATCATCAATTTGTTTAGCCAATCTACACCTTTAGCTCCCGCGATCACATTTGATCGCGGCGACGCATTGGTCACGCGAATAGCTGACAGGGGAAGAGATCGACACGCCAGAGAAGACCAATTTCAAGCTTATGATCACTATTTAACCTTTTATTGGGAAAATCGCACGGCAACTATAGAAATAGTGGATTATGTCGCCAAAGGAGGCGACGCCATTGAAATGACAATGAATACACAATGGCCATTGGAATCATTTGATAACCGCTGGCTGTATTTCGGAGTAAATACCGTTGCTGAATATTACGATAACGGACCCATGACACAAATTGGTCCAACAACCTATATCAAATCCAATTCATTTAATATACGAGAAGCCGCCAATTATAAAATAGGTGATAGATTAGAATTCGAACCCAGTCAGTTTCTTCAAATAGCCAATCTGCCAAGGGGTCGTGACAATTATTATGGTACAACGTATTTATATGTCGTCGGCGAAGGCTTAGTTCCGTGGGACACCACAGGTGAAGAACTCGTCCAAGGTGGCCCGCTTCATCAAGAAGACTCATTCCCCATTCCTATTCATGCGCGCATGGGGGGCGAAACAACCCTGCATGCCAACCACACCAATGAGCCTGACAACCACTTTATGCAAATGGCAACGAATCTTAGCACATCGAATGGCCAGCCCTTTGTATTAGGTAGGCGGGTTCATCATAGTTCATTTGTTGACGGAACCCATGACGAAAACCCGCAAAACGGTGTATTTGCAGACACCTTAAATTTGGCAGGAAACCATTACATTCAATCCAGCTGTGCCGGATGCCATATTCGCAACGGTCGAGCCAGTGTAGCCGATAATGGCGAGCTGCTGGATAAATGGGTAGTTAAAATTGGTGATGCATCTGGTCAGCCCGACGCTTTGCGCGGCAGCGTATTACAACCTAAGAATATAAATAGCGCTCAGGGTGAAGGAAGCGTTAGCATAGCGTCATGGACTGAAATCGGTGCAAACTTGCGGACACCTAACTATAGTTTCGATTCACAACCCGCTACATTTTCAGCTCGAATAGCGCCTAACATTTATGGTGTTGGTCTGCTTGAAGCGGTTTCTGAATCGGATATTATTGCCAACGCAGATCCTGCTGATAACGATGGAAATGGTATATCTGGTCGAGTGTCAAAAGTTATTGACCCCGTTTCTGGGGATGTAAAGTTAGGGCGATTTGGATATAAAGCCGGCGCCTTTAGCTTGTCTCATCAAGTCGCCAAAGCTCTGAATACGGATATGGGTGTAATGAGCGAAATGTTACCCGATCCAGATTGCGGCGCTGCGCAAACTGATTGCGGTGTTAGCGGCGCTGAAATATCTGCTCAAAACTTTTCCAATCTTGTGAAATACATTGCTCTTCTGGGTGTGCGTCCTCAAAGAGATTACAACAACACTGAGATACTACAAGGACAAACCTTATTTACCGACAGTGGATGTGCTTCATGCCATATACCTAGCATGCAAACAAGTGAATATACAGAATTAGCCGAAGTTCGCGCACAGACAATTCGCCCCTACACCGACTTACTTTTACATGATATGGGTGAAGGACTCGCAGACAATTTAGGAGAAGGTAATGCCACAGGATCTGAATGGAGAACTGCGCCATTATGGGGTATTGGTTTATCGGCCTGTGTAACCGGCGGGGTCATCAACCCTATTGGTGGCCAAGGCAATGAAGTGTGTTCACCTGATGCTAATTTCTTACACGATGGTAGAGCACGTAGTATTGATGAAGCCATTCGCTGGCATGGCGGAGAAGCCCAAAGTGCTAACGATGCTTATCAAGGATTAACAACCAGTGAGAAAAATGCCTTGGTTAGTTTTGTAGCTTCGCTTTAATAATAGAAGGGTTAGGTACCTCCTAAACGAAGTACCTAACAAGATAAGCAATTAGATGTTGTTTTCAGATTTTAAATGGTCTGCCACTAAAAACGCCATCTCTAGTACTTGATCTGCATTTAGACGAGGATCACATTGTGTTTGGTACGCTTGTGCCAAATCATCATCACCAATAGCGTACGCGCCACCTGTACATTCAGTTACATGTTGGCCGGTCATTTCTAAATGAATACCGCCAGCATGAGTCCCTTCAGCTTTGTGTGCTGCAAAGAACTGCTTAATTTCCTTCAAGATCGCATCGAAGTTACGTGTTTTATAGCCACTTGACGACGTAAAGGTATTTCCGTGCATTGGGTCAGAACTCCACACTACGTGTCGTCCTTCTTCTTTCACTTTGCGTAACAAGCTCGGTAATTTGTCGCCAAGATTGTCTGCGCCCATACGGGTGATCAAGGTTAAACGACCCGGATCATTGAGTGGGTTAAGCGCATCAATCAAACGAATCAGTTCGTCAGGATCCATGCCTGGCCCTACTTTCACACCGATCGGGTTATGAATACCACGGAAGAATTCAATGTGAGCATGATCAAGTTGACGCGTTCTTTCGCCAATCCAAACCATATGTGCAGAACAATCATAAGGCTTACCTGTTAAGGTATCAGTACGAGTTAATGCTTGTTCGTAATTTAGCAATAATGCTTCATGAGACGTAAACAACGCCGTTTCATGTAAGGTTGACGTATTACTGCTGTTAATTCCAATCACATCCATAAAAGACAGTGCGTCTTGAATGCGATTTGCTAAATCCTGGTAGCGGCCACGGTTTGGGTTGTTTTCCAAAAATGTCATATTCCAACGATTCAGTTCGTGTAAATCAGCTAGCCCACCTTGAGCAAAGGCACGCAGAAGGTTTAAAGTAGCAGAACTGCGATGATAAGCATCAAGCAGGCGTTTTGGATCTGGCTCTCTAGCTTCTTTAGTAAATTCGAAACTATTAATAATATCACCGCGGTAGCTCGGAAGTGATACGCCGTTAATCGTTTCCATATCTGACGAACGCGGTTTAGCGTACTGTCCCGCCATTCTTGCGACTTTAGTCACAGGGCAACGTCCAGCAAACGTCAATACAATCGCCATTTGCAAGATAACTTTAAAGGTATCTCGAATTTTCGGAGCATTGAATTCATTGAAAGATTCAGCACAATCGCCACCTTGCAAAAGAAACCCTTTGCCAAGCGCAACTTCACCTAGTTGACGACGTAATTCGCGAGCTTCGGCTGCAAATACTAAAGGTGGATAAGACGACAAGCTATCTTCAACATTTTTCAGTAGTGATTGATCAGCATACGTAGGCTGTTGAAGAATAGGCTTTTTACGCCAGCTGTCAGGGCTCCAAGAATTCACGAATAGTCCTCTATTTTATGGATACTAAAAATCCGCGAAATAGTAACATATAACCACATGAAAATTGTGTTTTTTATATTAAATAAACTAGATTGCTTAATCGCTTTTTTGGATAGTCTTTATGAGACCGTCACTGGCTTCTTCGATTAAATCTAAAACCAGTTCAAAACCTTTCAAACCACCGTAATAAGGGTCTGGTACTTCCTTATCTTCATGAGCAGTAAAATCAAGAAGATGCATAATTTTTTTGTGAAATTCGCTCTCAGATTTTTCCAGTAACTTCTCGTGATTACTGTCGTCCATAGCTAAAATGTAGTCAAACTTTTCAAAATCTGATTCGTCCACTCGGCGGCATTTCACGCCCTTGAAGCTATAGCCTCTAGCTTTACCTACATCTTGAGAACGTTTATCTGGCGCTTTGCCTATGTGGTAACCATGAGTTCCAGCAGAATCAATTTCAATATCTAGCCCCGCTTCTTTTGCTTTGTGTCTAAATACAGCTTCAGCAGTTGGCGAACGGCATATATTACCCAAGCAAACAAACAATACAGAGGGCTTGGTAAACGACATTTATAACTTCCTTATGGATAACATGGTGTAAACTAGTATAAAGATTTTCTTCTAACTGTTAAGGATAAAATTTGTCACAATTCAATGTGCTAATGCTGAGCTCTTCTAAAGTCGGCAATGGTGGTTACTTATCTGATGCCAAGCCTTCGATTTTAACTCATTTAAACGGAATCGCTGACGTGACATTCATTCCCTTTGCGGGCGTTAGCATGACCTATGATGACTATACCCAAGCCGTAGCTGATGCGTTGCCAATGTTGAATATAAAAGGCATTCACACCTTTGAACAACCACAAGAAGCATTGGCAAGCAGTAACGCTATATTGGTTGGTGGAGGCAACACATTTGCCCTATTAGATATGCTTTACAAAACAGCGCTACTGGCCCCATTACAACAACGGCTAGCTCAAGGCTTGCCTTATATCTGATGGAGCGCTGGCGCAAATATTTGTGGTGCAACACTACGTACAACCAATGATATGCCAATAGTAGAACCACCGTCTTTTAACGCATTAGGTGTTGTGCCCTTTCAACTCAACCCGCATTACACGGATTTTGTCGCCCCCGGTCACAATGGCGAAACCAGAGAACAACGAATTCAAGAGTTTACCCAGTTAAACCCCACAACACCGGTAGTAGGAATTCAAGAAGGCTCAGCGTTATTGCTGAAAGGACAAACACTCACACTGGAAGGTAATTTACCTGCTTTTGTATTTTTAGCGGATAAGAAAACACAAATCGAACAAGGCGCAGATCTAAGCCATCTTTTGACCTAGTGGTTAATTAAATTGAGCTCGGTATAAAGCCTTTAGCTATTAAAAAGACGATGAATTAACTGAGCTCGATGTGCTTTTGTAAGTGTTTTGCTTTTAGGAACAATGGCTAATGCTGGGCCTAAAATCTCGTTTAGAGAGTCAATGTTTTCTTGTAAAAATAACATATCACTGTAAATTTCATTACCAATCCAGCCCACCAGCTCTGCGCCATCTGCTTTAATGGATTCAGCTGTTAATACAGCATGATTTAAGCAACCTAGCTTTAACCCCACAACCAGAATGACTTTCATTTTGTGCTGCGCTGGAAATGATGAAAGATACTCGCCATTGCCCAAAGGTAAACGCCATCCCCCCGCGCCTTCAGTGACAATAACCTCTGGTTGATGTTCTTCTAATTGGGTTAATCCAGCGTTCAGTTGCGCAAAAGTTATTGTTTTTCCCTGTTGTTTTGCCGCTATATGGGGTGCAATGGGGGCTTCAAATGCGATAGGGTTAATCTGCTCTATGGGGGCTTTTATTGTACTGTTTACTTGGTACTGTTTAGCGTCGTCATTTACCCACAGTCCCTCATTCCATTCGCAACCAGCAGAAACAGGTTTGTAGCCAATACTTCTTAAACCCTGTTCAGCCAAGCCAAGCATAATTTGCTGACCTACATAAGTTTTCCCTACGTCAGTATCTGTTCCTGTAATAAACCATTTTTGCATAATAGAACTATTTCTCTAATGACATGTGCAAACAGCGATAATCCAGTGTGAATGCATTTTCGACTTTTGGATAACACCGTTCCAGTTGTATAAATTTACTCTTAGTCAGTTGATTTGATGACGTGTTTATAGTCGAAGAAGACGCCCCCACTTTCGAAATGGACTTAAGCAAAGCTCTAAAGTCATCTCGCGTGTCTTGATAAACATGTTCAAATGAATGGGATATTTTAAACCCCGCTTCTGTTGCTAAATGCAGCCAGTTAGCTGATGTTTGTAAAGGCAGAAGTTTACTCTTCAAGCCACACTTTTCATAGGCTTGTTGAAGCTGATAAAACGCCCCTTGCACAGGGATCACTAATGTAGCTCCTCCACTAGGCGCAATCACGCGATAAATTTCATTCAACACAAGCGCAGGGTGTTTAGACCATTGCAAAGCCATGCTAGAAAAAACATGAGAAAACAATTCACACTTAAAGGGTAACGCATCCATATCAGCATTAACCCACGCACTGTTAACGTTTGGAGTCTTAGGCCTGTGTTGTGCATTGCGCACCATTCCAAAAGCTAAGTCGACCCCTACGACATCGGCCCCAAGGGAACGCGTATGTTCTCCACTTGCACAGCCAATATCGAGAATTTTGCCATTGATAGCCGGTATATGTTCTTTTGCTGCAATTGCGATGGTATTTTGAATATTCGCCATAGTAAAATACTGACTCGACGCTTTAGAAAATCGCTTCGCAATATCCCGCTTATTCAAAAGATGGGTGTCACAGCTATGAGTCAGTGCCATGTTCGCACTCCTGACTAGTTTGCTCTATTTGACTATTGGCAATACAAATTCCATCGATAAGAGCATCAATGTCTTTTTCACTGTGATCAGCCCGCAACGTTATCCGTAATCTATCTGTAACTTTGGGCACTGTGGGCTCTCGCATCGCTCCAACCCATAAACCAAACTGTTTTAACGTCTGACTTAATGCAATTGTTTGAGTAGGTGAACCTATTTTAATCCATTGAATCGCGCTATCAGACGGCTGAATGGCAATATTCGCCGTTGTGGCTTTTGCCTTAAAATACGCGATTTTTCGATGTAATTCTCGAGTGCGCTCTTCGGCTAGCATAATATTCCACGAAACCAGTGTGGCATGAGCTTGTGCCGGTGGCATTGCTGTGGAATAAATGTAATCTCTGGCAAAGTTAATTAAAAAACTAATGAGTGTCTCACTGCCGGCAATAAAGGCACCACCCGTTCCCAGCGCTTTGCCAAATGTCCCTATAATAATAGGGGCATTCTGTTGCGAGGGATGATCTTCAATACTCAATACACCCAAACTATGAGCTGCGTCTAGCATTAACCAACTATCGTATTTCTGTGACAGTTCAGCCATTGCATTGATATCAGGCATATCGCCATCCATACTAAAAATAGATTCCGTCGCAACTAAGGTAGGTAAATCGTTATTTTTACGTTGTAATAATGATTCTAGGTGGTTTAAATCATTGTGCTTGAATCGTTTAAACCAGGCTGAACTTGCCAAGGCTCCATCAATAAATGACGCATGCATCAGCTTATCGCAAAACAGATTTCCCGATGCTCCGTCTTTGCCGTGAAACAATGCTCTGCAAAGTGCTTGGTTTGCGGCAAAACCAGATGAAAACAACAATGCAGCCTCTCGCTTTAAACTTTTAGCCACTTGTTGTTCAAGATCTTGATGGGCTTTCATGTATCCGGTTACTAGCGGTGATGCGCCACTGCCTGAGCCGTAAAGCTCTAATCCCTCAACCCAGCCTTGCAATACATCTGAATGATGACGTAGTCCTAAATAATCATTGCTTGCAAAATCAAGAAAATGGCCACTTTGAGTAGACATTATGCCTTGATGATTTTGCTCAACACACACCCGCTCTCGAAACAAACCTTGCTGTTTTTGTTCTTCCAAGCGAGCATTGAACATTGAATTAAACGACATAAACTGGGTTTAGCTCGCGTCGTAAAATAGCTCGTCAGTGCTCTGCGCAGCAATTTCTTCGTGTAATGCTTGCTCATGGGCTTCATCTGAATATTCTCTGCCCTGCTCAGTGTTAATCCCAAGCTTTCTAAATAGTTGCACATCTGCATTGGTT
>CAYUZL010000252.1:0-3415 GCA_964449725.1 uncultured Alteromonas sp.
GGGCATATTTTTGTCGACAGCCAGTACGACCGATTAGGGCGCATGTTATCGGAATCGGTGCCTTTTAAAACCGGTACACCCGCGGCTACCCGATACACAGGTTATGATGTGCTTGGGCGAGTAACCGAAAAAGTTACACCCGCCACCCAAAGTAGCAATGAAGATTTCACAGTTGAATACGCTTACAACCGCTTTACTACGTCAATTGATACAACAGCCAGTGATGGCGCTAATTTAACTATGTCTCGCAGTTACAATAGCCTAGAGCAGCTAATGGAAGCCGAAGATGACAAAGGCGGGTTAACGTCTTACGCCTATGATGGCGCAGGTAACCCTATTGTCATTGAAGATGCCAACGGCAACAGCATTTATGCGCAGTACGACAGTTTAGGGCGTAAAGCGTGGGTGAACGACCCCAACCAAGGAACCACCCACTTTGTCTATAACGACTTCGGTGAGGTAGAAAAAGAAACCGATGCCAACAATGACAACATTCGCTACGAGCTAGACCGCTTAGGTCGGGTATACAGTCGATTAAGCCCAGAGGGCACAGCAAGCTTCGTGTGGGACACAGTAAAACGCGGCATGCTAACCAGCGAATCGCTAAACAGCAATACCAAAACCTTTGCCTACGACAGTGCGGCCCGTGTTACTCAAACCACCACGCGTATTGATGGGGTAAATTATGCAGTAGGTATGCAGTACGATGGCAATTATGGCCGCCCCAAAGTCGTGCGCTACCCCAATAATTTAACCCTAGCCTATGAATATAATAGCCGAGGCTATCAAACTAAGGTGAAAAATGCGGCAAATGATTACGTATATCGCCATATCACCGCCCAAGATGTCTGGGGTAATATCCGCACTGCGAAAATGGCTGATGACACCCAAACAGGTACCTATACCTACAGCAGCCGAACAGGGCAAATGCTATCAAGTTTAGTGAAGGTGGGTGCCAGTAATGTGCACTATTTGGATTACACCAATTACGACAGCTACGGCAATATTAAATCCATGCACAATCGGGTGTCGAGTATTAACACCACCGAGACTTATATCTACGACAGCTTGCATCGATTAACACGCTCAGTAGTTAGCCAAGGGGCAACGTCAATAGGCATTGATTATGGCTATGACGCAGTAGGTAATTTACTTAAGAAAACCGATTACTCCACCAACAGCGCCAGTGCGTATCAATATGTCGCCAATAGCAATAAGCTAAACAGTGTGGCATTAAAATCGGGAGGTAATGCCACCTTTGGTTACGATGCCAAGGGTAACCTCACTCATAGGAATAACAGCAAAGAAGTCACCTACAATGTCTTTAACAAACCCACTAACATTACGCGTTTAGGCAGTGTGGTTAATTTAACCTACGGCGCCGACCTCATGCGAGTGAAGCAAGTTAGGCAGGTAGAGGGCGAAACGATAACCACCCATTATATCGACAAGCTGTACGAGGTGGAAATTGGGCCAAGTGAGACTACCAATCGCAGTTTCATAGAAGACATTGCCATCCTGAATGAGTCACTTAACGATACCTCTATTCGGTTTACGCACCGAGACCGCTTAGGCAGTGCCAGTACCTTTACGGATGAAGAAGGCACAGTCACAGCCTATCGCAGCTTCGACCCCTTTGGAAAACCCAAAGGCGGTGACTGGCTACCCTTAGAATCCCTTGGTTTAACAGCGCGATTAAGCTCAAACCCAACCGACAGCGATATGGCCACACGCCGAGGCTTTACCGACCATGAGCACCTTGATGAAGTCGAGTTGATTCATATGAACGGGCGGGTGTATGATTATAATGTGGGGCGGTTTTTGTCGGTTGACCCCATAGTTCATAGTGGCTCACAAGGGATAAATCCTTATAGCTACATTATGAATAATCCGTTGTCAGGGACAGACCCCAGTGGTTATATGCCTGAGAAAGAGTTTAAGGTAAAGTTCGAAGCTAAAACAGGCTCTCGATTAGGAAGAACTGAAACGGTAACGGCTACAGTCACAGAGAGTGGGGGTGTACACTTAACAGGTGGAAGCGCTGCTGCTCAGGCGACAGTGGCGGGAGCAATCAATGGTGCTCAGTCATCGAGCGGTGGGGGTGCTGGGGGAAGCGGTGGTTCTGGATTGTCTGGTGGTGATACTGCGGATATTGATAGTCAAGCCGAAAGGTCAATGAACAACTCAACACCAACTACTCAAGGAGAGCTGCCAGAGCCGAAACTTATAGTTGCATTTGACGGTGCTGGCGGAGATAACCTTCAGGGAAACTCTGATTTTAATAAATTTGTTGAAAGTTTGGATGGAACTATTGAAGAATTTGATAGTGGGGTTTTAAATTATCCGATACCAGATGCAAAAGCTAAAGTGATTGAGTTTTTGAGTGAGAATCCATCAGGGAGAATATTTTTAACAGGTTATAGTTCAGGCGGTGCTGATGCTCTCAAGCTTACAAATCAATTAGAAAAAGAAGGTATTAGGGTTTCTGGTGTGGTAACTTTTGACCCACGAAGCGGACATCGGCCTGTTGGAAAAACGAAAAGGTCTGTGCCCAATGATGTCCCTGTACTAAATTTCCATCAACGAAAAAGTACACCATTTAGAGGAGCGAAGGTTGTAAATTCGCAAGGTAAAGTTTCGCCTAGGCAAAGGAATATAAACCTGACAGGTGATGCAACTCATAACACGATAGTAGGATACTCTGAGCGTAATTATAGAGATGACATCGATAGTATTTTAGGGCAGTAATCTATGAAATATATAGTTATTTTGTTTGTTTTTATATACACAAAATTTGCAGCTGGAAGCTGTTTTCAAACTAATAAAAATGATGAGGTGTTCTCTTTAGTTTGGTTAGCTACCCAAGAGCTTTATAGTGGACAAGAGCTAAACGACATCACGCCTCATATTTATTGGTGGACGAAATCAACTGATGATGAATATAGGTTGAGACATGAAAAGTTGACTGACTCAAAGCAAGTATTTGAAAATGCGCGTAATATTTTAAGAAAACTAGAGGTGGAGGATTTAAGTGTTTACGCAATTGTATGGCCGGATAATATTTTTAACGGTGGAGGTGAAATGCAAAGAGTGCTTAAGGTTAATGTTGGTTTTGAGGATGGTTTAGCTGAAGAAGGTTATTATAGCTTAAAGGATAAGGAGTCATTTTTGGCGGGCAGTTTACTTGATAAAAAGTGTTCTATAAGTGTTATAAATTTTAATAATTATGGGACCCCCCCCGAAAAATAAACTTTATAAGACACCTACTTTAAAAAACTTAAAGAAGTTAAAAGTGGACACCCACCTTTTCTATCCTTAGATCGGGTTCTTGCTGGAAGGTCGCCTGTGGTCTCAAGTGTAGACCACCACGCAGATATCATAACTTTTACCAAGCTATCTATCGTAAGATCTGGGC
>CAYUZL010000253.1:0-6225 GCA_964449725.1 uncultured Alteromonas sp.
GAGTCATGTAAGGCATGAGATTATTGGGTAACCCATTAGGATCTTCGCCTATTTGTCCTGACTCATGTGCAACTACAGGGTTAAAATACCTCAAAACAACAATATTACAGTCGTCATCGCATTTAAAGGTATCGGTAAGAACGAGTTCTACCATGAGCTCAGACATACCATACGGATTTGTTGGGGTTCCTGTGGAGAAATCCTCTCTTAGTGGAAGAGTTACTGGGTCGCCATATACGGTAGCTGAAGAGCTAAAAACTAAATTTTTAACGCCTGCATTTTTCATAGCAGTGCAAAGTGTAAGTGTACCGTAGACATTATTTAGATAGTAATCTAATGGTTTTTGTACTGACTCGCCGACAGCTTTCAAACCTGCAAAATGAATAACGGCGTCAATATCTGTGCTATTAAAAATAGTTTCTAATAACGTTTCGTCCCTGATATCGCCTTCAACAAAAGACACTTCTTTTTGAGCGAGTTTCTCAACCCGACGAAGAGATTCTGGATGTGAATTACTTAAGTTATCGAGTACGACTACGTTAAAGTTATGTTCAAGTAGCTGTAATACGGTATGACTTCCAATATAGCCTGCGCCACCGGTAACTAATACTGTTTTCACACAATTTCCTTTTTATAAGTATTTGGCTGCAATGGAATATTGCATAGGTTTAATTAGAAAAGGATACAGTAAAATGATGAGGCCTGCCCATAGTAATGAGGTCCAATCTGTACTCATTTTTAGTACTAGCGCAAACGCTGGTACTAAAAGCACAAGCTTAAGTATATTAAGGAAAGTCTTTTCTGGGACAGTAAGCTTTTTGCTTGCTTTGGCTATACAGGCGATACGTTCCTGTAAACTAAGCCCCTTTAATTTGGGAATATTTCTTGTTGTAAAGTAAATTGCCATGATGATTACACTACCCCTAATCGAATAACTATTGTAGCGGATTGAAGCGATACTCGCTATTGATAACATTTTCTTGGGTTTTAAACATAAGATTGAGGGTGAAGTAAAAGCTGTATCCTGCCGATAGAGCTTAAAGAGTACATAAATGATGTTGTGCTGTCGTCACAATAACTCCACCAAAAAGTTTTTAAATTGAATTAGTAATTATATGGAGTTGATACTTTTACAACTATATATATATTTTTACGTGTAATTTGCTACTATTATTACAGTTTTACTGAATTTTGTTATTAAAGTGTTATAACCTAATGCTTTTGTTAAGTTTTTATTTATGAAGTGTTTCATATCTATTTGCAAAACATAAAATATACTTGAAGTTTGGTAAACATGAATAAAAATAACATTAAGTTATTGATTTAGGATAAATATGGATTTTGTTGAGTAACGCACTATGGATAAAGAGTAAATGTTTGGTTATTTGGATTTTACTTCTCTAACAATTGCGTTTGTTGTTGCTTTTGTAATGCTTATCGTTATGACTCCAATCGCCCATCAGTGGGGGTTGGTCGACCACCCGTGCTGTAGGAAACAGCACACAGGTTTAATTCCATTAACTGGTGGTTTCGCTATTTTTATCGCTATTTTGGTGAGTAGCTATTTCACTGATGTATGGTTGAAAAACGACCCTCTTTTCTTTACTGCTGCAGCATTTATTGTTTTATTGGGAATGTTAGATGACAGATTTAGCTTGAGTGCTAAAGGCCGTCTTATATGCCAATTCGGGGTTGCCGCCATTATGGCGTGGGCAGCACAGAATTGTGTGACTTCTTTGGGGGATGTTGTCGGTTTTGGCGACGTCAATTTAGGTGGTTTTGGATACTTCTTCACTCTTGTATGTGTCGTTGGTGTTATTAATGCGTTTAATATGATTGACGGTATTGATGGCCTTGCGGGAGGGATGAGTATTATTGTTCTATTATCTCTTACCGTTTTACTATTGGCTTGCGGGCAAGGACCATCCATAATGGTTCCGATGATTGTTATCTTTGCGATAATCCCTTTTCTTGCATTTAACTTGAATATGAAAGGTTTTAAAGGGAATAAAATCTTTATGGGTGACTCAGGTAGTATGTTTATAGGTTTAACTATTGTTTGGTTGTTGGTTGAGTATACTCAAGGACAAGAGGCTCATATACGTCCGATAACTGCAGTGTGGTTAATTGGGTTACCTCTAATGGATATGGCTGCCATTATGTATCGTAGAGGAAAAAAAGGGCAGTCTGTATTACAACCAGATAGACAACACTTACATAACATATTTATGAGAGCTGGGTGCAGTTCAAAACAAGCTTTATTTAGTATTTTGGTAATAGGTGTTATATTCGCGTTGATTGGTATTGTGGGAGAATTGCTTGCAATACCCGAAGTTTATATGTTTTCCGGGTTTATTATTTTGCTATTGATTTATAGTATCGTAATTCAAAATATTTGGAGAGTACTGAGATTTTTTAAACGTAATTTTCGTGCCTGAATGGACAGTTAAATGCAGTTGAGTTTTAAATACACAAATCGCCTCGCTTTTTTAATCTATATTTTTTTTAGTTATGGTTGTTCATCTTTTTATTTTGATCCCTCTTCTCAAAATGCTGAAAGCAATTCCAGTCATTCCAAGCTTGTAGATACATCAGATAAAGTTACAATTAATGGAAGTGTTTTTCAATTACTTAGACCTTATCAAGCGGCTTCTGGCGACATTTGCAGTAATGCAATAGAATTGAAAAATACTTCTGATAATCATAAAAAGGCACTTATATGTAGGTCAGATGAATCAGGAGAATGGCGGATTATTCCTGATGTGATGACGAGTTTTGAAAGGCAAAGCGAGAACAGTTTAAATGATGAATAAGATGATTTATTTTCCTAAAATATTGTTTGTTTTGTTTTGTTTTTACATATCTAACTTTAGCTTTGCGCAAGATGCGAGTAGAGCACAGGACCAGCTCTCTGCTCAGCAACTTCGAGCATTGCAAGCAAATCAGTCAAACCAATCAGGTCAAGAAAATCAAAGTCCAGATATTGACAATTTCCTGCAACGACCTAGTCAGCAACTTTCTCCAGCGCAGATTAGATCAGGAAATACAGATACGCTGCCTTTTGGGCATAATTTATTTAGTAATGGGATTGAATCAAGTCGAGAGTCCGGCATCAACCCTAGTTATTTAGTTGCGCCTGGAGATAAAATATCAGTTCAGTTATGGGGAACTGTAACTTTTTCAAGTGTTTTAACCGTTGATACCCAAGGAAATATATTTGTTCCTAATGTTGGGCCTATTGCGGTTGGCAATGTGCCTGCCTCTCAGCTGAATTCAAAGGTCTCGGGAGAAATAAGAAAAACCTATACTAAGAACGTTAATATTTATATTAACCTTTTGACGGCTACTCCGGTTGGCGTGTTTGTAACAGGTGGAGTTGTTCAGCCTGGTCAATATGCGGGTTTGGCTTCTGATTCAATTCTTCATTTTTTAAAACGGGCAGGGGGAATAGATTCCCTAAGAGGGAGTTATAGGAAAATTTCTATTTTACGTGAAAACCTGGAAGTGAAATCCTTCGATCTTTATGATTTTTTGCGATTTGGAAGATTAGACTCTTTTTCTTTTCAAGATAGTGATGTTCTTTTGGTATCTGAGCAAGGGGATATTGTTACTGTTGAGGGGGCAGCTAAGAACCCTTTCATATTCGAATTTTTAGAAAATGAAAATAACGGTGAACAAATACTACGTTATGCATTGCCTTTTGTTGAGACTAGTCATGTAGGTGTGACTGGGATCAGAAAAGGAAAGCCAGTCTCGGTTTATTTGAGTATGGACGATTTTAAGTCGTTTGAAATGGGTAACGGTGACAAATTACTGTTCAATGACGATATTCGTCCTCAGGTTTTGAGCGTGAGTGTATCAGGAAGCTATTTGGGCCCTTCATTTTACGCTATTAAGCCAGAAGTAAGACTACATGACTTGCTTGCTCAAATTGAAGTCGATCTCGATCAGGCCGCAATTCAATCTATATACATTAAACGAAGAAGTGTCGTTGAACGCCAGACTGAATTGTTAGATGAGTCGATACGACGTTTGGAGAGGAGCATTTATACAGCTCCCGCCTCGTCAGAAGGTGAAGCTAGAATAAGATTGCAAGAAGCTGAACTTATCGCTCAGTTTATAGAAAGAGCTAAAGATGTTGAGCCTATAGGTAAAGTGGTTGTTAGTCGTAAAGATGAAGTGGCGAACATACGGTTAGAAGACGGCGACGAAATAGTTATTCCGTATCAAACTGACCTTATCCAAGTTTCAGGTGAAGTCCTGATCCCTCAAGCTGTTGTGTTTGATGAAGGAATGTTGTTATCTGATTATATTTCTTCAGTAGGTGGTTTTACTGAACGTGCTGATGATAAACAGGTTGCGATTATTCATGCCAATGGGTTAGTGTCGTTTTTGGATGTGAATACCAGCTCATATTGGTTCAATAACAGCAGTGAAGTTGCACTTCAGCCTGGAGATCAAATTTTAGCCTTACCTAAAGTTGATAATAAGATTTTGCAAGCTGTCAAAGATATCACTCAAATCATTTTTCAAATTGCTGTAGCCGCGAACGTAGCAGTTGATTAAATGTTATTTTGGGGCTAAAAAATGAGCGGAGTTTTAAAGCGAAGCGCGATTAAAATTTGGTTTGATGTGATTTTTGCATTACTTGTTAGAGATGTAAGAACAGGGTTTGATGACAAATTTGGCATAAGCTGGGCATTTATTCAACCAGTAGCCTTTATACTTGTCTTGTCTTCTCTAAGAGGGCTAATTGACAATGGAACTACTCATTCTATTCCTACGTTTACTTTCATGGCATGTGGTTTGGTATTAATACAGCTTTTTTTACAGACATTTAATGCTACTTCTATGGCAATAAACAAATCCAAACCTTTGTTTGCCTTCCGTCAAGTTCAGCCTATTAGTGCTGTGATTGCTACTAGCCTTTTTGAACTTTTCGTTAAAATTGTAGTGTTTTTTTGTGTGTTTATCTTTATGTATCTTCTTGGGATCGAGATAAGATTAGATGATCCTATTTTGGCATTAACGGTTTTTTTTGAACTTTGGGTTTTTACTGTTTTTGTCGGGTTGATGGTTGGAATTACTCAGCTATTTTTACCAGAGGTAAAAAAGTTAATGGGGTTGTTGACTAGGCCTTTGTTTTTCATCTCAGGTGTGTTTTTTTCTCTTCAGGATATTCCTAAAGAATATTGGTATTTACTTGACTGGAATCCGATACTACATGCAGTTGAACTTTTCAGATTTTCCTTGTATTCATCATATGGTGATTTAGGGGTTAGTCATTCTTACCTTTCGTTAGCTTCAATTTCAGTTGCGTTCTTGTCGTTAGTTCTTTATCAAAGTTTTTGGAAACAAGCGATTAGTCAATGATTAGTCTTAAGAATTTGACAAAATATTACCGTTCCATCAAAGGTAACCAATATATTTTCAAAGACGTGTCTTTTGATATACCAAATGGTTTTAATATTGCTTTATTGGGCTCCAATGGCGCAGGTAAGTCTACTTTGTTTAGGCTTTTAGCTGGGAGTGAATACCCCAATAAAGGAAAGGTTGTTACTGAGTTAAGTTTATCCTGGCCAGTGGCATTATCTACTGGAATACACAATAAAATGACGGGAAGGGAAAACGCTCGTTTTATAGGAAGGATTAACGGTGTAGTAGATTTAGATAAATATGTTGATAGGGTTGTGACTTTTTCGGAGTTGGGTATTAAATTTGATTTACCTGTATCAACCTATTCTAGTGGTATGCGCTCTCGTTTAGCTTTTGCATGTTCGTTGGGTATAGACTTTGATGTTTATCTTATTGATGAAGTAACCGCAGTCGGCGATCAAGTATTCAAAGATAAAGCAAAGAGTGCTCTTTTAGAAAAGGCTTCGAGTGCCAATGTTATTATGGTTAGCCACCAATTAGATGAATTAAGAGAATTCTGCAATAGTGCAATTGTATTACATAAAGGCAAGTTGACATTTTTTGACTCTCTGGAAGATGGGATCTCAGAATATGAAAGTTTATGAGAAACGATAAAAAACGCAATTTAGTAATATTCAAGTTAGGGCAATATATAAAAATGAAAAAGTTAACTTATAATTGGATTAAGCGTCCGTTTATCTTCTTAGTCGTTTTTCCATTTTTGCTCTTTGCTTGTTATCAGTTGTTATTTGCTACAGAACGTTATGAAAGTCAAATGAAACTGTTAATTCAAGAGCCAAGTGGGGGGGC
>CAYUZL010000254.1:0-4547 GCA_964449725.1 uncultured Alteromonas sp.
GCATAAATCAGTTATGCGCCTAGAGCCTACCAATCGGTCAACGCCGCCATCCCGAAAATTTCGCCTTGATAACTCAACACAATACGTTGAGGCTCAATAGCAATGATTTGTACTTTGCCACCAATAACATCGCCTTCTTTCAAGCGTTGACCGTTAACCCTAACCCATCTGTCTGTCTCTCTCGACGCATACATATGGGCAGTAAAGGCCATTGACGGTAATGTTGTCATATAACGCACAGGTAATTGGTCTATTCGCTGAATATCATCAAATTCCACAACGGGCTCAGTAGCATCATCGCCCACTGCAAAATTATTACTATCGAATTCAGCGACGACTTTGTTAAATCGTGCAAGTAGCTCAGGAGAAACATTTACAGGTTCATCCTGTTGAACACCTGTAAGTTCAACGCCTTCTTCGTTTGCATCTACATCATCAACGTCTATTTGAGTACCGTCCTGTACAACTGTTTGTGTTTCCACTTCTGTGGTAACAATATCCGTTTTGGCTAGCTCAACTTTGGGTTCTTGTTCAACTAAACGAGGTTCGGGCTCAACGGGCTGTTCAATCACAGGTTCAGTAACAGCAACTTCGCTAGAACCCTTATCCCAAAACAATAGAGTTTGCGGATTTGCACCAATGTATCCCACACTAAGACCAATCAGTACAATCGCAGCAAAAGCTCCACTTTGACGCAAATATACACTCCAAATTGAAGGTACCTCTTGCACACTGGGTAAAAATAAATTGCGATTAAATTGGTCTGACAGCTGGCTATCGAAATGGCTCTGTGAATCATACTTCCCTTGGAGTAAAGCTTGGGTCTGTGTTTGTGATGGCAAAAGTGCTTCTACAGACTCAAGTTCGACAGTTTGGTCGAGGTCGACCTCGACTTCAATGACTCCCATTTCAGTTAAACCCCTGACCATATCAGTACTACTGACCAAACCGGATTTTTTAATTTTTACAGGTCCAGCTTGCTGAGAAATACGTGTAATAACCATCCCAAGGCTTAATTCAATGATAGATACTAATTTAAGCATTCACCTTCCACAATACGTAGCCCAGTGCAATAGACACAACAAAACCGCCAATTAAGATATATTTGGTTTGATTTCGAATACGTTGCCCCACCACGTCAGCCCCCAATACTTGCTCAGCAGCAGCAAGAAAAATAGTATTGTTTATAACTACATCTTGTTTCGTAAAGGCTAAGGTTAATGCTCTATCGCACAGTAGGTTAATGACTCGCGGAATACCGCCAGATATTGCATGAATTGCGTTAAGTGTACGAGCTCTAAAGATATGGGCATCGCCATTAGCAACTCTCAAACGATGGGCAACATATAGCTTCACTTCATTTTTGGTAAGGGGTAGTAAATGATATCTTGCCGTAATTCTCTGTGCCAACTGACGCAGTTCATTGCGCTTCAAAAGTTGCTGTAGTTCCGGTTGACCGATTAAGACCACTTTAAGTAATTTTTCTCTATTCGTCTCAAGATTAGTCAATAGACGCAACTGCTCTAATACTTCTGGCATGAGATGCTGTGCCTCATCAATAATTAACACAGTATTCAAGGCTAATTCATGATTATCAGCTAATTTTTTCAAAATTCGATCTGTGAAGCCTTTTAAACTGGTAATATTCGCGTCATATTGTATTGCGAGTTCGTCGCAAATAGTTGCCAATAGCTCCAATGCCGATAACGCTGGATTTAGGATCATGGCTACTTGTGTATTATCGGGCAACTGTTGTAATAACTTTCGAGAAACGGTGGTTTTGCCTGTACCAACTTCACCGGTTAACATGACAAAGCCGCCAGACTCACGAAGCCCGAAGGTTAAATGGGCTAACGCCTCTTTATGACGTGGGCTCATGTACAAATAATCGGGATTAGGCGCTATCGAAAACGGATTATCAGACAAGCCAAAATAATTCAAATACATGGAAATTCAATACACCAAGGTTAAAACTCGAGGTTAAACTAACGGTAAGTGAATTTGATGTCAAAGAGTAAACAAAGTTCGCATAATTTATTATGCCGAAATAGGAAAAAAAGCGAGCATGAGCAATAATTTTGAGGTTTATTTAGTCGGAGGCGCAGTAAGAGACCGACTGCTCGGTAGGACTGTGACTGAAAAAGATTGGGTTGTGGTTGGCGCAGAACTCAATGACTTAATTCAACTGGGCTACACCCAAGTTGGCAAAGATTTCCCTGTTTTTTTGCACCCAGAAACGAAAGAAGAATACGCGCTTGCCCGTATTGAAAGAAAAATGGGCCAAGGATATACCGGTTTTATTTGCGACAGTTCAAAAACAGTAACACTAGAAGAAGACTTGTATCGCCGAGACCTCACCATAAATGCAATGGCACAAGACAAAAATGGAGTTATTACCGACCCCTATCAGGGTCAACAAGATATTGAAAAAAAGCAACTTCGCCATGTCTCACACGCCTTCACAGAAGACCCTTTGCGGGTTTTACGTGTAGCTCGCTTCGCAGCACGTTACCACTATTTAGCATTTTCTGTAGCAGGTGAAACTTTACAGTTAATGCAAACAATAAGTCAGACAAACGAATTAAGTACACTTCCCCCAGAGCGAGTTTGGCGAGAAACGGTCAAAGCCCTGAGTGAACGCTCTCCTTATGTTTATTTTGACGTTTTACATCGTTGTGACGCTATGGCTACATGCTTTCCTACACTGAGTTCATTCTCTGTTACAGAAGAACTTCAACTTGCAATGAAAGCGGTTGTAGAACATCGACACCAAGACGCTCATTTAGCTCATTGTTCGCTTATTAGTTTGGCTCTTATGAATGAAGGTGATGAAACACCAACAGCCTGGCTGAGCCATTTGAAAGCGCCTAATGCTGCTATCAACTTGGTAACTACTGTACTTAAAATTAAGCCTTATTTAAGGTTACCAACACTCGATGGTGAGTCAGTTTTGGCGCTGTTTAACAGTACTGATGTGTGGAGAAAAGAAACGATATTCCTCGAAGCCCTGAATATTTTAAAGTATGCCAAAACACTGTGTGGGTTATCTAAGGCCAATAAACACATTGAGTGTATTACGGCTATGCTTAAAGTCGCTAAAACAGTAACTGCACAATCGGTGATCAATGATAAGGTTCAAGGCGCGCAAATAAAGCAAGCAATGACGGATAAACGACAAGAGTTGATTTGCGACGCCCTCAAGCTCTGGTAAACTTCATAACAATAATCAATCAGGCGTAAATAATGCAATTTAGTGACTTAGAATTAGACGACGCTTTGTGTCGCGCTGCTGCCGAAATTGGCTTTAGTACGCCAACCAGTATTCAACAGCAAGCTATTCCAGTAGCGATGGAGCAAAGAGATATTCTTGCATCTGCTCCCACAGGTACAGGAAAAACCGCTGCGTTCCTTTTACCCGCCTGCCAATATTTACTCGACTTTCCCCGTAAAATTCCCGGTCAAACACGAGTACTGGTACTTAGCCCTACCCGAGAATTAGCCTTACAAATTTTCGAGCAAGCGCAAAAAATTACACAATTTACTGATTTGCACTGCGGTTGCATCACCGGCGGCATCAATTACGGTACCGACAGAGAAACACTGGCAGGCAACCTAGACATATTGATTGCAACGCCAGGTCGTCTTTTTGAGCATATTCAAAACGAAGCCGCTGATTGTAGAGACATTGAATGCCTGATCTTAGATGAAGCCGATCGCATGTTAGATATGGGATTTTCAGCCATCGTCAATCAAATTGCATCCGAAGCTCGCTGGCGGAAACAAACCATGCTTTTCTCAGCAACATTAGAGGGCAAAGGTGTACGCACTTTCGCTGAAGAAATATTACAAGAACCAGCAGAAATAGAAGCCGTTCCTTCAAGAAAAGAAAAAGCGAAAACTATACAGTGGTGTCACCATGCCGATGATTTAAAGCATAAAACGGCGTTGCTAGTGCATATTTTACAAGAACAAGTTACCAATGCCGTAGTCTTTGTTAAAACCCGTGAACGAGTACAATGGCTAAAAGACACATTACTGTCAAAAGGTATCGAGTCTTGCTGGTTACAAGGGGAAATGCCACAAGATAAACGCAACCAAGCACTCTCTACATTTAAATCAGGAAAAGTTAAAATTCTAGTGGCCACTGACGTTGCGGCCCGAGGCATAGACGTACCCAATGTATCTCATGTAATCAATTTTGATATGCCCAAAAAAGCCGATACTTATGTTCATCGCATAGGCAGAACCGGTCGTGCTGGCGCGAAAGGTGTCGCAATATCGCTAGTAGAAGCTCATGATGTTGAAGTGTTAGGAAAAGTCAGTCGCTACATTGGTGAACCCATCAAGCCTCGTATGATTGCCAACTTACGTCCAAAACACAAAGCGCCGAAAATCGTGAAAAAGAAAAAGAAGAAGAAAACTAAAAAATGACAAACAAGCGCATTGTTTTAGCATCAGGTAATCAAGGTAAACTCCGTGAGTTTTCGCAATTGTTTTCACAATGGTCTGTGGACGTGGTATCCCAAGATCAGTTGAACATTGATAGC
>CAYUZL010000255.1:0-4184 GCA_964449725.1 uncultured Alteromonas sp.
TGCTAAACCCGCATGAGGCGGTGCCCCGTAGCGCAATGCTTCTAATAAGAAACCAAATTTAGCTTCAGCTTCTTCTGCTTCAATACCCAATAAATCAAACACAGTCGACTGCATAGCTTGGTCGTGAATACGAACCGAACCACCACCTAGCTCAACACCATTTAGTACCATGTCGTAAGCATTAGACAATGCTGTAGTCGCCTGTGACTTTAATTCTTCAGGAGTTAAGTCTCGCGGTGCAGTAAATGGGTGGTGTAATGCGTGCAACTGACCGTCAATTTCTTCAAACATTGGGAAGTCAACAACCCAAAGTGGACGCCATTCACCTTCGTTTAATTCGAAGTCTTCGCCTAATTTCAGACGAAGTGCCCCCATAGCTTCAGTAACTACATTGATTGAATCGGCACCAAACAGCAGGATATCGCCATCGTTTGCACTAGTAATTTCAAGTAATTGAGCCACAACCTCTTCGTTTAGGAATTTCAAAATAGGCGATTGTAAACCGTCAAGACCATTGTCTTTTTCATTCACTTTAAGCCATGCCAAACCTTTTGCACCATATATCCCCGCAAACTTAGTATATTCATCTATGTTTTTACGAGACATTTTGGCTCCACCAGGTACGCAAATTGTCGCTATACGTCCTTTAGGGTCATTCGCAGGTCCGCTGAATACTTTAAATTCCACGTCTTTTAGAATGTGATCAACATCTACCAATTCTAAAGGGTTTCGCAAATCTGGTTTATCACTACCAAAGCGGCGCATTGCATCAGCGTATGTCATTGTAGGGAACTCACCTAAATCTACGTCAAGTAGGCTAGTAAACAAGCCTCTTACCATACGCTCAGTAATATTCATTACTTCATCGGCATTTAGAAAGGTGGTTTCAATATCGATTTGCGTAAATTCTGGTTGGCGATCAGCGCGTAAATCTTCATCGCGGAAACATTTTACGATTTGGTAATAGCGATCCATTCCCGCCATCATCAATAATTGTTTAAACAACTGAGGTGACTGAGGTAAGGCAAAAAACTCACCTTTGTGAGTACGACTAGGGACTAGGTAGTCTCGTGCGCCTTCAGGTGTAGCTTTGGTAAGAATAGGCGTTTCAATATCCAAAAAGCCTTCTTCTTCTAAGAACCTGCGAACTTGTCCAGTCACTTTTGCTCTGAACTGTAGGCGTTGACTCATAAGCGGTCTACGCAAATCTAAATAGCGGTATTTTAAACGCTGCTCTTCTGAGTTATCTTGATTCCAATCAAGAGGCAATGGCGCTGAACGGTTGAAAATAGACAAGCCTGTTGCCACTATTTCCACTTCTCCCGTTGCCATACCTTTATTAACTTGGCCTTCTGGGCGCAGTCTAACGGTTCCTGTTAATTCAATACAAAACTCGTTTCTAAGACTGTTTGCAAGCTCATGCACATCAGCAACATCGGGTTCAAACACAACTTGAACTATGCCTTCGCGGTCGCGCAAGTCGATAAAGATGAGTCCACCTAAATCTCTACGTTTATTTACCCAACCACATAGCGTGACTTCTTGTCCCGCATGATCTGCATTAATATTTCCACAATAATCCGAGCGCATGCCCACCGACCTTCTTTTACACTGTTACTCTATTTCAATGGGGCATAGTATAAACAAATGCACCTGAAACCCCAATGACAAATACACAGGAAAACTGCTCTACGATGAATTAAATCTTTTAGTCAGGAATATTCTAATTCACTAAACGGTCTATTGTTTCGTCGAATGATACGAAAGCTGAGTATATTATGGTTGATTCACTAGTACAGAAAAAGAACCTTGTAATTATTGGAGGAGGCTTTGCAGGCGCTACACTGGCTGCAAAATTGGAAAAACGTCTCCCCGAGAACTGGGAAGTTTACCTTTTAAGTAAAACTAATTTTGTAACATTTAATCCATTACTGCCAGAAGTTGTCGGGGCATCTGTTTTGCCCGGCCATGTACAAGCCCCCTTAAGACTAATCGCTAGGCATACTCGTATTCGCATGGTTGAAGCCTATGAAATTGATTATGAAAAAAATACAGTTCGCTATCAAAGTGAAGAAAATGGAGAGATTGCTTTTGACGAACTCGTTTTCTCGGCAGGTGTATCTGCAAATATGAATATATTGGACGGATTAGCCGAGCACGCCCTTCCTCTAAAAACCGTAGGAGATGCTCTTTTTATTCGAAATCGTGCTATTGAACGGCTAGAACAAGCAACCATCCACCCTGATCCCATACGTCGTAAAGAATTAACTACTTTTGCCATTATTGGCGGCGGCTTTAGTGGAGTAGAAGTTGCAGGTGAATTAGAAGATTTCTTGCGATCAGCACAAAAATATTACAAAAACGTTGAATATGCTGATTGTAGGGTGATTATCCTGCATGGAACCGACCACCTACTGCCCGAGTTATCTGAAAAACTAGGTAAGAAAACAGAGAAAATATTCAAACGAAGAGGCATACGGGTTCATCTAAATACCAGAGCCTCAAAAATAGAAAACGAGAAAATTGTATTAACCGATGGTTCGGTTATCAATGCAGCTAATATCATTTGTACTATAGGTACAGCGCCGCACACTTTTTTGCAGCATAATGAAGCATTACCCACAGACCGCGGCCGTATTATTGTTGAACCTGATATGTCAGTAAAAGGGAGTGAAAACCTATGGGCACTTGGCGATTGTGCTTTGGTCCCGAATAAATACGATGGGAAATTGTCACCACCAACAGCTCAATTTGCAGATCGACAAGCTCGCTTTTTAGCAAAAAATATAATCTCAAAAATAAAAGGAAAACCAACTCGAGAATTTAGTTATAAGCCTGCGGGAATGCTAGCTTCAATAGGCCACAACAACGCAGTTGCTGAAATTTACGGTTTGAGAATGTCAGGTATTATTGCGTTTTTTATATGGCGTGCCATTTATCTAGCCAAAGTACCCACCTTACAAAGAAAAACAAGGCTATTTTTAGAATGGACATGGTCGGTGTTTTTTCCTCACGATATCGCTCATTTGGGGTTTTCTAGAACAACCGTTGATCCCCAAAAAAAGCAAAAGTGAAAATCAACACGCCCTAATAACCTGAACCCAGTTTAATGAATGGCCTAAGTGTTTGAAAGTAAAAATTTTAATATTGACACTCGGTGCTATTAGCATTGTGAAGTGCAAGGCGTAAAAGTCATGTAATAGTGATTCTATTGCTGGCTTTTACAACGCAGTAATTCGCATTTATAGCAGTATTGAGCGCCGTTTCTTAAACAGGATTCAGGTTAATTAAAATTCGACCACAGTCAACTTTGCTTGAATATATTGGCTGTGGGGAATGTACAATAAATCAGATATTTTGCGAATAATATACTCTTCGTATTTATCTATATTGCCATCAGCAAGAGCTACCTGCCACAAGCTTTTAAGAATTTTCACTCGCTGCTCAAGCTCGAAGGTATCATTTATTACCGATGTAAACTGTATTAAATCAACAGCATGCTCAGATTGTTTTTGTCCGTCGTTTAACAAGGTAGAAAGCTCTTCCTCACTTAGTGAAAAGTGAGTTGTTATTTGTTTTTTTACCGCCTGTAATTCTTGCGCGTCAATCTGATTATCGGCACGCACGACTTCGCTTAACAACGCCGCTGTGGCAAGTTCTACAGTATGTTCATTTGTTTCGCTTGCTTGGCTATTTTCAAATAACGCTAAGAATGTCTTCAGCATGTTTTACTCTTTATTGGTGAATTTTTATTGCTTGGCTAAAATCGATATTAAGTTGTAACGTGTCATTTATGTCATAGAGTGTGTCAATGCCATGTTGGGCAATAACATTGTGCTCTTCGCCATCATTATTAACCACTTGCATAGAGTACATAAAGTGACTGCCTCTGAACTGTCTGGATTTCACAACCCCTTGCCACTGCCCATTCGTTCCCATCACAATATGCTCGGGTCGAACTAAGTAACATGTTGAATTCGCGTTTTTAACAAGGGTTCCTTCGCCAATAAACTCAGCCACAAAGTCGGTTTTTGGAGCGTGATATAACCCATTAGCATCACCCCATTGATGTAACTCTCCGTTATTCAAAACCCCTATACTGTCGGCGACTGAAAAGGCTTCTTTTTGATCGTGAGTCACCAATAATCCGGTGATATTTTCTTCTTTTAGTATACGTCGAACAT
>CAYUZL010000256.1:0-4332 GCA_964449725.1 uncultured Alteromonas sp.
GATATCGGTTGCTCTTCGCTTTATTTCATCATTAACAACGATGTCTTCAAAAATTTCACTGGGATCAGAGAATAAATTTCTAAGAATGTGAGTATATGAACGAGAGTGAATGGTTTCATAAAATGACCATGTTTCAATCCAGGTTTCTAATTCAGGTAAAGAAACAATAGGCAGCATCGCAATATTGGGACTGCGCCCTTGGATTGAGTCGAGCAAGGTTTGGTATTTTAAATTTGAAATGAAAATATGCTTTTCAGGGGCGGTCAGCTTTTGAAAATCAACGCGATCACGATACACGTCAACTTCTTCAGGACGCCAGAAAAAACTAATTTGTTTTTCAATTAACTTCTCAAAAATAGGGTGTTTTTGTTGGTCATATCGCGCCACGTTTACGGGGTTACCAAAAAACATGGGTTCAGCAAGTGTGTTAATACTGTTCTGGTTAAACGTTGTATATTTCATATTTTTATTTTCTTTGCCAGCATATTATTAGGACCAATTTAAAACTAAATCTTACTTATGGCGTGTGTTCATGTAACACAGCAGTAGGCGGAAAAGTAAAATTCCATAGTATGTGTGTTCTTGCTTTCCATGATGCATTTTACAACGCTTAGTATTTCGCCATGGGCAATTTAAGGAATGTAAAACGACTCTCTTGTGAGAGTTATTATCAATAAATTTCAGGCGACAAACAACCTTTCTGTGAACTATTTTTCTATTGAATAAATAAGAAACAACAAACTCCATCCGTTTAAATTGTGCCAACAATTCACACGCAAACATTATTACGAATAACGGCCAAAATCGGATTTATACAGGGAATAAATGTTGACGATGAGTTTAAAATTATTCATTGTTAGTTAGGTAATTGCTAGTTAATGAAGTCAAGGATGAACTTTTGCAGGAATGGAAAAATAACAAATATTACTGGATCATTGAACTACTCGGATTCTGGGAAGGGGGAGTGAATGCATCTAATCTAGCCCAGCAGTTTAACGTTACTCGTAAACAAGGGAAGCAATACCTTACTCGATATAGGACTTTGTATCCTCAAAACCTCATTTACAATACTAGCTTAAAACACTTTATTCCTACTTCAACGTTTGTTAATCACTATATAAATAAAGAAGTGGGGGAATATTTAGATTGGCTGAATCATAAATCAGCCGAGACCACGTATTTAAACAGCCATTTAACCGATACTTCAACCCGTCTGCCTACACGGCGAGTTTCTCCGCAAACAATGCGTTCATTGGTGTATGCCATTAAACACAATCAGGCCATAGAGGCCTACTACAGTTCCTTTAATCATCCGATAGGTGAATCGATAATTATTCACCCCCATACCTTTGTGAAAACAGGGCTGCGTTGGCATTTACGGGGGTACTCTGAAAAGCACAAAGGGTTTAGAGATTTCGTGCTAAGCCGTTTTAGCGATGACACCAGTGTAGATGACAGCAGACATTATCAAAATAAAAGCGTCGATGTAGCGTGGAATACGTCAGTCACACTCAAATTAATTCCCAACCCATTGTTTAGCGAAGCACAACAGCAGCTTATTGCCACTGATTACAGTATGGAAAACTCACAGTTACACATAACAACAAAAGGGGCATTAGTGCACTATTTATTACAAGAAATGCAAATAGATATCTCACAAGCAGATAAAGCGGAAAAGCAACCTTTAGTGGTAGCCAATGCAGACGAAGTAACACAATGGCTGTTCAATAACGTAAACGGTAGCAAGTAAATAGGGGAACAAAGTTACCTGTTTATTTTTCAGGGATTGTACGGAATGAATAACAACGTAGTCTGAGATTATTCATAAATAAGGAAACTGAAATGAAAGATTTATCGCCCTCAGATTTAAAAACCATTTTGCATTCTAAGCGTGCGAACCTGTATTACTTAGAATATTGCCGTGTAATGCAAAAAGATGGGCGAGTGTTGTATTTAACAGAAGCGAAAAAAGAAAACCAGTATTTCAATATTCCCATAGCGAACACAACGGTTATCTTACTTGGGAATGGAACGTCTATCACCCAAGCTGCGGTGCGCATGTTAGCACAAGCAGGCGTGCTAATTGGGTTTGCTGGCGGCGGAGCAACACCACTATACATGGGCAACGACATCGAGTGGATGACACCTCAAAGCGAATATCGGCCCACCGAATATGTACAAGGCTGGTTATCGTTTTGGTTTAACGATGACGAACGTTTACGAGCAGCAAAACAGTTTCAAGCAGCAAGAATAGATTACCTAAATAAAGTATGGAGCAAAGACAAAGAGCTTCAACAAGAAGGGTTTTCATTGAGCCACACCGATATTCAAAGTGCGCTAAATACCTTTGAACAGCGCACTATTGATGCAAAAAAGTCGTCAGATTTACTGCTTACCGAAGCACAACTCACTAAAGTGTTATATAAATTTGCGGCCAATAACACCGGTGCTGAAGGCTTCACCCGAAAGCATCAAGGATCATCAAAAAATGATACAGAAAAAGCCAACGACTTTTTAAACCACGGTAACTATTTAGCCTATGGGCTAGCTGCTTGTACCTTGTGGGTATTGGGTATACCTCACGGTTTTGCGGTCATGCACGGGAAAACCAGACGCGGGGCGTTAGTGTTCGACATTGCCGATTTAATTAAATACGCCATTGTACTGCCTTGGGCCTTTATCTGTGCCAAAGAAAATGCCACAGAGCAAGAATTCAGACAGCAAATACTGCAAAAATTCACCGACCACAAATCACTGGATTTTATGTTTGAAAAGGTAAAACAGGTTGCCTTACAAAACAAGCAAACAAAAGGTGAACAACCATGATGGTAACCTTTGTCAGTCAATGCGAAAAAAACGCCCTTAAAAAGACACGGCGAGTACTAGACGCTTTCGCAAACAGAATTGGCGACAACACATGGCAAACCATTATTACTGAAGATGGCCTAATCACGGTAAAGAAAATGTTGCGACAAACCGCCAGTAAAAGCACCGCAGTAAGCTGCCATTGGATACGTTCTAGATCGAGAAGTCAGTTTTTATGGGTGGTGGGAAATAAGAACAAGTTTAATAGTGAGGGTGTGGTGCCGGTGAATAAAACAGACAACGAGATAACTATGGATATAGCTACGGATAAACCAATTAAAGGCGTGGTATACGCGAATACACACTTGCAAACATTAGTAGAGCACTTATTTGCGGTAGGCTATGTTGCTGAAAAAATTCATAAAACGCTTTTTCCTCAAATAGATCAGCAATATATTTCGAGTAGTTTTGTTGCTGGCTGTTTGCATGATATTGGAAAACTTGATCCTATTTTTCAAAAATGGGTGATTGACCCCAAAACAAAAAACTTCGTTGCAGAAGATGGCCAGCATATAGATACAAGAACGTTTAGTTTTGAAAAGCATCCAAGGCACAATGAAATCTCGCTATTATTGTGTCATTTATTAGATGATACGAAGTTGAAATTTGTTAGTTCAGGCAATAAACGCACAATCCGGCATGCGATTTATTGGCACCATGCTAGAGCTTACAGAACAGATAAAATAGCGCCAGAATTTAGTACTTACAAAGGAATCGCTAAAAAATTATTAGGCAATAATAAAGGAAAATCACTAACTGATTTTGTTCAGCATGCTCAAAATGTGTTAAACAAAGTAGTTATCTTAGATCGTAGTTACCGTGGCCAAGAAAAGTCACTTTTAGAAGATGTATTTCTAAAAGAATTACCAGATGAATTAGAAGAATTGTTACCCGGTGCACCATTATTGCCAGAATACAAAGAATATGAATCAGAATATGATATTGAAGACTACGCAAAAAATGTCCTAAACAACGCAACTAATAATATTGCGAGAGCTTGTTTAATTAGTTCGGATCGATTGGTTTCGGCGTTGCCTGCTAGTGAATTACATCAAAAGATAAAAGATCAAACACTTGATGAAATTATTGAATACCTTTTAAACGATGACTCTACATTAGAATCACAAATCGCACAATGTTTAACTAATTTTCCAAATAGCGAGCGTACGATAAAACAAAATGAAATAGCGACATCACTAAGTGATGTTGAAAGTGTTGCAGTTCTGTCTGGTGCAGCAGGATGCGGGAAAACTAAAATTGCTTTGGAATGGGCAAAGCTTAAAAGCGCCAAGAAAATTATCTGGGTTTGCCCGAGAGTACAAGTGTGCCAAGGTTTGTTTTCAGAACTGACCTCACAACGATATTTACCTGATGCTACAGTTGAGATTATGACAGGTGAATTTAAATTTAAAAATCAATGGGATAACAATACGCCATCGGGAGAATACTTCTCTGGTGATATTGTTA
>CAYUZL010000257.1:0-3647 GCA_964449725.1 uncultured Alteromonas sp.
TATCAATACTCGTCATAACTGATTGGCTAATTTGATGTAGCTCTTCCAACAAGGTCGAAATTTGATCAGAAGCCTGTTTACTCGACCCTGCCAGTGAACGTACTTCATCAGCAACAACAGCAAAACCTCTTCCTTGCTCTCCAGCTCGAGCCGCCTCAATAGCAGCATTCAAAGCCAACAAATTAGTTTGTTCAGCTAGAGAATTGATTGTATTTAAGAAACTACTAATTTTCTCTAAGCTCGAGCCCATCGCAGCTGCATCTTCCCCCATGCTTACCATTGATGTATTCAAGGCATTGACATTACTTTGAGCTGATCGGCTTTGTTCAACGGCTTGAGTTGCGTAGGTTTCAAGTTCTCTGGAAAAGGTTAATGTGTCCGCTGAAGATTCTGCAATCTGACGACTAGCATCGGCAATTTGCCGAGTAGCTTCATCTATATCGCTGGCTTTTTCTTTCGTTTCTTTCGCTTCTTGCAAAACTTCTAAGGTTGCAGTGTCTAATTGACCACCAAGTTTAGAGCTCACAGAAATGGATTTATCTAACCCTACAACCAGTGCCCTAAGTGCACCAATGGTCTTATTCACTGCCTTAGAAATGCTTCCCAGTTCATTATTAGAATCTAGTGCTACATCAATGGTTAAATCACCTTCATCGGCAATTTTGTCAAGGCTATTGGTTAACGTGCCTAGTTGTGTTTTAAGAGTCTTAACAAGCACAATATTCAAAACAACTAAAAATATGCCAAGTACAAAAGTCAGTACTAGAAGAATAGTGATGTATCGATATGCTGATTTTTCAGCTTCAGAGCTACTAGTTCGAACACTTTCCCATTGACCATCAAGCTCTTTTTTAACACCGCCGATAACTTGTGTGGCAAACGCAAACCAGGCCGCACTGTCGGGTAAAGATGAGTAGTCAATATTATCGTTATTTAGCAATTCGACTGTGGAGACAAATTTAATAAAATTAGGAGAGGAAAAAAGTGCATTTAATTCAGCCACTTTATGTGGGTTTGATGCTTTGACAAATGCCATATATTTGGCACGTTCTACCATCCAAGCATTAATTTCCTTTTTAGCCTCCGCTGTCGCAGACTGAGAACTTAGGATACCGTTAACTTTACCCCGAACCTGCCCCGTTTTTTCTTTCACTGAAGCGAATAAAAATGCACTGTTAACTTCTGAAATCAATATTGGATCTTCAATCGAAATACCTAATATTTGCAATGCCTCTAACGCAGATGAGTTTAACGCGCTGTAATAGCCAAAGGCATTTGCTCCGTTTCTTACATCCACTTCTCGTCTTATTTCAGATTTTCTTGCCAGAATTCGAAGTATAGGGGCAGTTTTGTCTTCAACAAGATAAGATTCAGGCCACTCTTTTGTTAGTAATTCCTTCAGCGCCGCTTCAGACTGATCTGCTTTTTTGCGCTGGGCATCAACTTTTGATTTTTGTTCGCTTGAACCTGAGGCTAAAAACCCTGCACTTAAGCCTCGTTCGACGGCGTGGTTGTGAGCAATGCTCTCTAATACTGATAGTAAGGATACGAGTTGAGTATTTTCTCTGGCAATGACTGCAGAGCGATAAGCGTTGGTAACTTCTTTCACAAGTAAAATACCAATCGCGGCGATAAACACAATCGCACTCAGAGTAGACAGCTGTACAATATTAAGACGTTTAATAAACATCTAGTTATTTCCATCAATAGTTATATATATAGTTAAAACCTAGACGAAATAAACAATTTAGCAAAATTTAACTCTAAAAGAGTGGATATTGTTGAATAAACTTCCCCAACAACACCCACTTTTTGAATATGACCTCTTAATGCAGTTTCAATTTGGGCGCGACAAAATTCCCCACTTTACGGCTCAAAAGCACCAAGGCTCCGCGTAAATAGCCATGTACGGCATATTGATGCATGTGATACAAAGACACATATACAATTCTGGCTAGCTTCCCTTCGATGAACATAGAGCTATTAGACAGCTTCCCCATTAAACTTCCCACAGTGCTGTAACGGCTTAAATGCACAAGAGAGCCATAATCAGCGTATTTATAAGCGTCTAAAGGCTGCTTATAAAACAAACGCTGAATATTTTTAAACGCGGTGTCAGCCATTTGGTGAGCAGATTGTGCTCTTGGAGGAACCCAATTTCCACTCTCTTGCTTAAAGCCACACGCGTCACCAATAACAAACACTGACTCATCTACTGTTGACTGCAAGTAAGCATTTACTTCTATTTGCTGAGCTCCATTTAAAACAAATCCATCTAGCTCTTTAAAGAAATCAGGCGCTTTAACACCTGCAGCCCACACCATTAAATCAGCCTCAATAAGCTCATCTTCACTCGTAGTAAACCCCTCAGCGCTTGCTTTTGCTACCCGGGTTTGTTCTCGAACAGTAATATTCAGTTTCGATAAAGCATGCCGTGCAGAATTGGCTATTTTTTCTGGCAAGGCCGGTAAAATGCGTTCGCCGGCTTCAATAATAGTCAGTGATAAACGCCCTGCCGACATTTCAGGCATACCGTAATGCTTAGCCAAGTTAGCAACGTGATGAAGCTGAGCAGCCAATTCAGTTCCCGTTGCCCCAGCCCCCACAATAGCCACATTTAACGTCTTATTCGAATTAGGCCCTTGATGCATTTTTATGAGCTGGTTTAGTAAGGCTTTATGAAAACGTTCAGCCTGCACTAATGAATCGAGCATGTAACAGTTATCTTTAACCCCGGGAGTTCCAAAATCATTGCTTACACTACCTACTGCAATAACTAAATAGTCGTATTGCAATGTTCTTTCGGGAATAAGCTCACTGCCATCTTGATCACGCACGGCATCAAGCTTGATAGTTTTCGCTTCCCTATCAAGGCCACACATGTTGCCTAATTGAAAACTATAATGTTTCTTAGAAGCGTGAATTGCGTAATCTACGCCATCGGTACTCTTATTAATGACGCCAGCGGCAACTTCATGCAGTAAAGGTTTCCACACATGGGTTCTACTTCTATCAACTAGCGTAACTTCTGCTAACCCTTTTTTACCTAATGATTTTGACAGTTTAGTAACTAATTCAAGGCCTCCTGCGCCTCCACCTACAACAATTATACGTTTCATCTATTTCCTACATTATCTAATTTTGAATCTTTTAGTGACGCTAAAACATCAGCAAACTTGTTCTCGATATCATAGTGCCCAGACGTCCAGCCTAGTCGCACTATAACCGCGTCCATTGATGGAATAATTAATACCCACTGGGCTCTGTTTCCTCTCATATCTACAGTATCTTCTGGTAGAGATGGCCAACGTAATGATTTATTTGAGCCTTTATTCAACCAAAGCTGGTAACCATAACGTCCGTCATTTTCGCTATTATTGGGTGATACCATCCCTTGAGCGTAAGCTTCAGAAAAAATACGGATAGTTTCATAACGCCCTTGATTGAGAATTAACTGCCCTAATTTCGCCCAGTCTCGGCCATTTGCATAAATATAAGAACTCCCTACTAAAACACCGCTTTCATCTGATTCAAATACGAGTGAATTCAAGTTCAGAGGCTTGATTAAGGTTTCAGATAAAAAATCATATTGTGCTTGAGGGCTTGCACCTGTTCTTTCGTACACAAGACGGGCTAAAAGATTAGTC
>CAYUZL010000258.1:0-5139 GCA_964449725.1 uncultured Alteromonas sp.
ATTTATTTGCAAGCGTTTTGACAGAGTGGATACATGCCCATTGGCTTCAAGTCTAACTAAGTCAATATTGTATGGGGTATTTTTAACCACAGCTTGTTCTGGCTTTGGCTCTGGTTCAGTGATAGTTGTTTCTGGTTCCAACAGTTCATTGGCCGTAGTACGAACTGTTTCTTCACTTTTTTCAGTAGCAGCATCAATAGTTTCTGTTGTTTCCTGCTGCTTTTTAGCTTCTGCCTCACGCTGGCGTTGCAACGCTTTTTCAATTGTATTATTCATAATACGAACCTCTCCAGTATATTAATGTTGAGGATCTCAGCAACAACGAGAACTGCATATATTCCAAATACACCGCCTGATGAAATAACAAACAATACTAGTCGAAGTCTGTTTTTCTTAATAATTTTGTCTTTTTCTAAATGAGTAACTAAACCCCATACAGGGTAATTTGTCATACTTATTAATTGTGAATCTCTAATTAGTACTGGCTTTAACTGGCTGAATAAGAAGGCCAGCGCTATACCTGCACCAAACCCTAAAATTAATACAGCGGTGTATGATAGAAGTCTTTTGGGGCCTGAAGGTAATTTGGGAAGCAGTGGTGGCTCTATAATTCTGAACTGTAAATCTTCCGCAGATTCATCGGCTCTTCTTGATATATCAGCAGACTCTCTTCTAGACAGTAATTGCTCGTACTTATTTTGCGTAATTCCATAGTCGCGGTTTAAGGAAACAGCTTCCGCTTCTATTTGAGGAACCAAGTCTATTTTAGATTCTAATTCGTCAATCTTGGTCTGAATACTGAATTCTTTAACTTGAAGGGAAGCGACTTCTCCTTCTAAAAGACCTACTTCTATGCGTAATTGTCTGTCAAGCTCACTGAATGGGCTAGCTCCATCATCAGGTGCAGCAAGAAAAGCTTGTATCTCTTTCGTTCTTGCTTCTTCCAAGCTCTCTAATAAATTGTTCGCTTCGATGACATCAGGATGTAAATCGGTAAAACGGAGTTTTAATGCGTCAATACGTTCCTCCGCAGCGACAATACGGTCATCATAGCGCGTGCGTAATGTAGGTTCATCATTGTTAGTAACACCAAAACTGTCTGTTTGGTTTGTCCCTCTATTACTTACTTGTTTTTTGATTGACTCAATTTGCTGCTCTGTTTGTTTAATTTGAAGCTGAACTTCTTCTAGGGACCTATTTAAGTTTGATAAATTGGAATAAAAAGAGCCTTTAGCTGGTAAAATGTCTTTATATTGCCTTTTGAAGTCAGCGACTCTTTGTTCTGCTTCAGCTAATCGTGATTCATATTCAGCAATCTCGTCATTTAAAAAGCGCCCTGCAGTATCGTTATCTCTTCTATTATTGCCTAACGCTCCTTCAACAAACAGGTCCAATGTTTCTTGTACAACATTTTGCGCTACAAG
The DNA here is from genome assembly GCA_964449725.1 of uncultured Alteromonas sp. Taxonomy (GTDB): domain Bacteria; phylum Pseudomonadota; class Gammaproteobacteria; order Enterobacterales; family Alteromonadaceae; genus Alteromonas_F. The sequence goes on from CAYUZL010000258.1 coordinate 1,425, forward strand.
CGGGTTCTGATTTCTATAACTAATAGTATATTGATTATATTTTCCTGTAGAACGGAGTCTAATTTGCTTTTGCAGGCGTGTTACTAAACTGTCAAATTGCGCATCTGTGCTTACTGTAATATCTAAATCACTTTCACGAGCTATCTTTTCTACATTGGAGCGACTCAATAGTGTCCGCGCCATTATCTGTATTTCAGATTTTGGATCCGTTTGTATTGCTAGACCTTGTATTAAAGGTTGTATAGCCGATCGGGTATCCACAAAAACCTGTGAATTTGATTCATACACATCGGGTAATGATGCGACATAAAAGAAACCTGCTGGGCATATAAGCCAAGAGCAAAGCATTACGTAGCGTTTCTTTATCCAGATACCTTTTACGTAATCCACTATCTGGTTGAGTGACTGCTGAAAATCCTGCATTAGTATTTATATTCCGTGAACAGCTAGATAAAGGCGTGTTTAGAACCACGCCTCTGGAATGATGACGATATCACCTGGCAGCATATCAACGTTCTTTTCAATGTCGCCTTTTTTTATAAGGTCATTGATGTCGAGATCATAAGAGACTTTTTCGCCATTCACGACTCGAACTAGTTTTGCGCCATTACCATTTGCAAATTCAGTTAAACCACCTACAGCGATCATTAAATCAAGTAACGTCATGTGTTCAGTATAACTGATTGCACTAGGGTTTAATGCTTCACCAATAACCCGAACTTGTTCGCTAAGCGGGCCATTAAAGTTGCCGACACTTACTGTAACTCTGGGGTTGTTTATATATTGAGCAAGAGCTTCTTCTATCTCTCTAGCTAACATTGTCGGTGTTCGACCGGCTACATCAAGGTCTTCTACTAATGACGTTGTAACTTTTCCATCAGGTCTGACGATGAAATTACCAGAGATTTCTGGGTTTCTCCAAACGAAAATAGTTAAGTTATCACCTGGTCCAATGAGATATTGGTAGTCATTAACGTCAGTTGTTAAAGACGGGCGAGTCGTAGCTTCTGGTAATTCTGTTAACGAAGAGCATGCGGTTAAACCGACAAGCCCAGCGATAGCTGTGATCCTTAGAAATGATTCAAAACGTTTCATTTGAGATTATCCCACACTCATTGTTGTTTGTTTTTTAATAAATTAATTTATTTATCATTGCGCATTATTCACTATAATACCATCTTCTTGGACAGTCTATTACAATTATAGCAATTTGTAATTGCGGAACGTGTTGGCCTTACGGAGTTAATTGGTGGCGAAAAATAATAAGAACCAAAATAAACGTTCTAACGTGTTAGTTGGAACTGAAGCGATTTTAATAACTTATGTTTGTTATATTACGTATTTTGTTATGACCCAATTGGAATACGTAACCAAAACAACTTTTGAAAGTTTGGTCGTTAATATTGGTATGATTATGTTAGTCATCCTTTTTAGCTCATTGTCGGTAGGCTTGTATGAAACAAAACTTAGAGAGACGTTTAGGGGAATCATACGACGAATTTTTGTGAGCGTAGGTATTAGCTATTTTGTCGTAGAAATGACTTTAGCGGTGCTGTTCCCTTCTTTAAAAATAGATGGGTTCTTCCTTCCCATAAGTATGAGTTTAGTTATTCTTACGCTCGTATTTTTCCGCTATTTCACCAACAGGTTAGGTCTATTAGGATTGGGAAAAGTTCGAATTGTTGTTTTGGGAGCGGGTGAACGAGCGTCTATTATTGAAAAACGGATGCGTCGTGATGTAGATCGAATTGGTTTTGAACTGGTTGGCTTTATCCCGGTACCTGGAGATGACCGTGAAAATGGAATTCAAAATGAAAAATTGATTCACTTGAACATAGAGCAAAATTTCCAGCAATTTATCGCTGAGAATGATATTGAAGAAGTCATAGTGGCTTGTGACCAACGTCGAGGAACGCTTCCCATCGACGTACTATTCGAGTTCCGCGTCAGAGGCGTTGAAGTGACAGATTTGCTTGATTTTATGGAACGAGAAACGGGACAAATTGTCGTTAATTTAATGTACCCGAGTTGGGTTATATACAGTAAAGGGTTTCGGACTCAAAATTATTTGAGAGTTGCGTTAGATCATTCGGTTAATGCTTTTTTAGCCTCAATTATCTTGTTTTTTGTTTGGCCATTTATGGTGATTACTGCATTGGTTATATATCTCGATGATGGCTTTAGAACGAAAACGTCGGTGTTTTACAAGCAAGAACGTGTTGGTTTAAATGGGCAGCTATTTAAAATTATAAAATTTAGAAGTATGCGGGCTGATGCTGAAAAAGACGGAGCTAAGTGGGCAACTGTCAGTGATAGTAGGGTAACTAGAGTGGGTCACTTTATTCGTAAGTACCGTTTGGACGAATTGCCACAACTACTGAATATATTTAAAGGCGAGATGTCGCTAATTGGTCCTAGGCCAGAGCGCCCAGAATTTGTAGAGACTCTTGTAGGAGAAATTCCTTATTATAACCAGCGCCATAACGTAAAGCCTGGCTTGGCTGGATGGGCGCAGTTGAATTACCCCTATGGTGCTAGTATTGAAGACTCCATGGAAAAGTTGAAGTTCGATCTCTATTACGTCAAACATCAAAGTATGTTGTTAGACGTGTTGATTTTGATCCGTACGGTAGAAGTCGTTATTTTCGGGAAAGGGCGGTAATTACAGGTGAAAAAAGACAAAATAGGTCGTTTAAATGCCATGACTGTGGATGTTGAAGATTATTTTCAGGTCTCAGCATTTGAAGATGTGTTACCTAGTGAAAAGTGGGACTCAATTGAACTTAGAGTCGATCGCAATACCCATAAACTATTGGACCTTTTTGCCGAGAATGGCGTTAAATCGACGTTTTTTACACTGGCTTGGGTTGCGAAGCGTTGCCCTGAAGTGATAAGGAGAATAGTTTCTGAAGGCCATGAATTGGCAAGTCATGGTGTTGCTCATCAACGCCTAACTACCATGTCTAAAGAACAAGCAAAGCAAGATATTCAAACCAGCAAATCAATTTTGGAGGATATCAGCGGTGCAGAGATTCGTGGTTACAGAGCGCCTAGCTTTTCTGTAAATGAAAACAATGAATGGGTGTATGACATTCTTGCAGAGTCGGGTTTCAAATATTCTTCAAGTACTTACCCTATTGAACATGATTTGTACGGTGTACCAAATTGGCCTAGATTCAAATACACTCGGCCCGAAGGTATTGTAGAAATTCCTATACCAACAGTAAAAAAGAAAGGCAAAAATGTGGGTATTGGCGGAGGCGGATATTTTAGGCTCTATCCTTATTGGTTATCTAAAAAGCGCATTGAAACTTTTATGGGACAAGAAAGCGCGCCGTACAGTTTCTATTTTCATCCGTGGGAAATTGACCCTGAACAGCCTAAAGTGACTGATGCGTCATTTAAGTCTAAAGTTCGCCACTATATTAATTTAGGGCGAATGGAAGGCAAACTTGTTAACCTATTGTCGGATTATCGCTGGGGTACTATGCAGGACGCATACGATTTGAAATTTGACTAAAATAACGGATATTAGTGCTGAATATAGGCCTTTATGTCTTATTGCACTGTTGTTGATAGCAAGCTGGCTAGGGTTTACTTACGATGGTTTTTCCAGTGCTGTTGCGATTTGGTATGGAAACGAGATTTTCAACCATGGTTTTTTAATTCTGCCTGGAGCTATTTATTTCGCTTACCTTAAAAGAGGGAAATGGTT
>CAYUZL010000259.1:0-2763 GCA_964449725.1 uncultured Alteromonas sp.
GCATAGTAAAATCGCGTTCGTCAAAATTTTGAATTCCGACTCTGTCGCCTAATTGTTGTCTTTGACGGAAATCTGGCGACCTAAATATACAGGTGATCACAAATGGATTTGTTAATCAGGGTTAGAGGTGTCTTGGTGAGCGTGTTTACGATGCTAGGGAAAATTGTTTCAATTACACCGGCTTTGGCCAGCTTCCCGATTCTATTTTTATCACAATCTGCAGTTGCGCTCGAGGCAAGTGAATGTCTCGTCGCACCGATGGCTGTTGGTGAGACCATCTCAGCCTCACCGATTTCACCAACACCGCTAGTTGAAGTAGCTTCAACTTCTGCCGAAGACATCGCAGCTGCTGTCAACGAAATTATTGAGAACAACGGAGGCACACTGTATTTTCCAAAAGGGTCCTATACCGTTGACTACTTAGGGGCCAACAATACAAGCCTTACCCTTGAGAACCTCGACGAATTCAAGTTAGTGGGAGATGGCAGAGAAAATACCATTCTCAAACTAGAAGCGAATGACGATGCATATGGAAAACAGATTCGTAATATTCAGATAATTGGAGCTAATCGCGTTGAAATCGCCGACATCACAATCGAAGGAAACCGCGAATTTTACAGACCTCCAGAAGAAGCTAAGTACCCAATTGGCGAAGTGCAGAACTTGGTTAACAATGAAGCTGAGGGGCCAGTTGTTGACAGAGCATTCGCCAACAAAGAACAGCAGTCGACACTATTCTTGCGCAACATAGCCGAAAGCACATACATTCATGACTCAACATTTCATGAGGCAGGAGGAGACGGAATCAATGTTGCTAACTCTCCCAACCTTGTGGTGCAAAATAATATATTTGACAACAATGATCGCAACGGTATAACTATTGGTGGAATTAGAGGGACTGAACGCAGCGAAAACGTGTTAATCGAAAATAATTTTTTTGGGCCAGGAATAGACACCCAACAAATAGACCTGGAGTTACACGGACCAACTTCCTCAACCGAAGATGTAAATATTCGAAATAGTAACGTTAGAGTAATCAACAACACATTTGCTCAACGCCTGGTCGAAGACACAGTTGACCTGGATCAATACGGAATGACAATTAGCGAAGTCGACCGGGTTATTCTAGAACACAACCACTTTAACAATAATCCGCTGTTCGGTATATATGCAAGCAACGTTCGGATTTATAACAATAAAGGTATTGGCGGCCTTCGCTTTATTAGGAAGTGGAGCTCGTACGACATTGCTGGCAACACCTTTAACCTGCTTCCAATCACCAGAAGACATTGGCCAGCCGAAGTTAATGGTGGCCTACTGTTTCAAGAAACAGCAGGGGAAGATTTTGATACTTTGGTTTTCAGACACAATAAAATTACAAGTACGAATGTTGACTGGCCTATCTACCTTCATGGAGTCAACTCAGGTCACCTTGAAAGTAACACCTTTGATGTAACTGGGGCTAAGGACACGGTCAGGATTGAGTCGCATACACTTTTGTCCAGCGTCAATTTAATCGGTAATAGTTTTAGTGAAAGCGACGTCAGCCTGGAGTATTTTGGTCCTGGCGCTATCCAACTCACTAGCAATTTTTCAGATTGCCCCCTCACAAGCTCTAATGAGCCAGCTGCAGCCACAGCTAACGAAGCGCCTGCCCCTTCAGCGAAAGCACCAGCTGGCGCACAGGTCACAAAGCCTAGAACACCAGCCATAGAACTAAAAGACTAAGGCCAACGGTGCCGCTTATGAGCACTAGATAAATCAGAGAATACCAGGAACTTTACGATATTGTTCACTATATTCGTAGTGGTAATTCTGACCGCTGTCGGGGTTCGCCATTTCATAACTCGCAAGAAATCAGACTAAACAACGCTGACAAAGGTTTATCAGGATGACCAGTTAGCTCCCCGGAACCCACCATATTTGCAAGGGCTGTATGCTGTTTAAAATTCTACGCACTTACATTGGTACCGCTTTGGTGAAAGCAATTGTGTTTGCGGGATCTATTGTAACTATACAGGTTATCGGTCATGTATACGGACCAACGATCGTTGGAGCATATAGCATTGCTATTTCCGCAGTCTTGTTATTCGGACTAGTCTATCGGACCGGCTTACCCATTCTTGTTTTAAGAAACCGAGTCAAATTCCCTGATCAGGATATTAATTTTCAGTACAACGCTCTCCTTTTTTATCTCATACAACAAAGGAACCGGAGAATAACCCTCATAGTGTTATGGGCTTCTATTCTTGTCTATATTTTAACAATGGGAGTAGAGGATACAATTTGGCTCTATGTAGCTTCAACCCCCATAGCGTTTGTTAGCGCCTGGTTGCAGTTGCGTTCAGCTTTTCTAAAAGCGAACGGTCAACCGGTACTGGCATCACTATTTGACATGGGCCTGGTACAACTGGGCTTAGCGTTAATTATTCTTGTTCTCGGCTCAACATTTAAGCAGGCCCCGCCACTTCTACCATTTGCGGTAGCTGGTATTTCGGCCATGTTAATTTGGTTTGGAATTTGTCTTCGGTGCCCTAACAATCATCCAAAATTTAGCCAATTATCAGATCGATCTGACCAGCACAAGATTCTAGCAAACGCCATACTCACATTCCTTTATAGAAATGGGTACCCGTTGATATTTGGATTGTTTGTTTCCACACATCACATCGGATATTTTCGCATAGAAGAAAGGCTGGCATACTCAATTAGTTTTATCGTGCTGTTAACCGAAACATTAATAACGAAAAAATTGATAAATGC
>CAYUZL010000260.1:0-5221 GCA_964449725.1 uncultured Alteromonas sp.
AACATGATTTTTGATATTGAAACCTTACTCAATGAAATTAAAAGCCATTTCACTTTATTACCTGGCGATATCGTTTTGACGGGGACCCCTAAAGGGGTTGCTCCCTTGTGTTCTGGTGATTCCATTGAAATGAGATTAGAAAACAAAATTTGTGTGAATACCGAGGTTGTTACATGTCTCTAAGTGTCAATTTTTGGGAGCATAAAACACTTCAAGAAATGAACAATGACGAATGGGAAGCGCTTTGCGATGGTTGCGCAAAATGTTGTTTGCATAAGTTTATCGATGATGAAAATCAAGACGAAGGAACACCTACTGATGTGATTTATGAAGGTGAATCTATCGTTTACACTAACATTGCATGTAACCTTTTAAACACCAAAACCTGCGGTTGTACTCAATACGCAACTCGCACTAAGCTTGTGCCAGATTGTGTTAAATTAACCAAAGCGAATTTAAAAGATATCTTTTTCATGCCACCTAGTTGTGCCTATCGCCGTTTGTACGAAAATAAGCCTTTGCCAAAATGGCACCCATTGCTCAATAAAGGCAAAAAATCTGCGATGCATGCAGCAAATCAATCTATACGTAACAAAACAGTGAACGAAAATGATGTAGAGCTAGAGGATTTTGAAGACTATATCGTCATGTGGCCGCTAAGCGACGATTGAATACAAATAAGCATCTCTAGTTCCCCATAAGCGCTTTTTACATAGGCCTTCTTTTGATGCTCCAATCCTTTCAGCTAAAGCAATACTGGCGTAATTAGTGGGCTCTATGAGTAGTTCTAAACGCATTAGGTCCATTTGGGTAAATGCAAGTCTGGTTAGTCTTTTACACAATGCTGATGCTAGCCCTTGGCCAACAGAAGCAGGGTGTAGCCAATAGCCTAAATTTGCATTTTTATGAGTAGGGTGAATATAGTTAATTATGCCTAGGCCAAGGCATTGTTGATTAAAAATTAATAGGTAGCAAATTCCAAAACCTTGGATGCGCTTTTCTTCAAGATCACCTATTACTTTTAAAGCAGCTCGCAAAGATACGGGGCATAAACCTTTTCCTAACCACGGATGAACATGATCAGCTGAATCTGCGCCTGCTTTTGCCAACATCTCGGCATGATTTACATGAATTCGCTCTAAGGTTACAGGTCCTTGTTGCGTGTGGATAGCAGGAAGCTTTGCGGGTAAGACATAAAGGTCCGTCACAACTTCCTTGCATCCATAAGGCGACTTACCACTACAATAACGCAAGTCAAAGCGAATAGACTGAATATTCCTAGCAGCCAATGAGGCATGGTGAATCCTAACAACTGCCAGCTATCATCATTACATAACCCAGGTGCGGCAAACATAGAAGGAAGCCATTGATGTAGAGGTAAAAATGCAGGGAAGTTTGGCATCGCATCGCAAGCAATATAAAAAGGGTTACTTGCAGTGAGAATATCGATATGTTCCCACGATAGTAACGCTCCCCATACTGACGATAATAACCAAAGCCCATAACCGAAAAGCCGAGTCCAAGGTGTGTTGGATATCAGTACTATAGTACTTGCCAACACAATACCCCAAAGGGCATTGCGTTGATAAATACACATAACACAAGGTTCGAAACCGAATCCATGTTGAAATACCAAAGCCGCTATTTCTAGCGACAATGATAAGCTAAACAACAATAGCCAAGCTGATCGTTTTGTGGACCAAAGACTTATTCTATTCATCTACTACAACGCCACCTTCATCGCCTAATGACCTGAGTCTGCGGCATGTTCACTCATATCAGAAAGAGTGTGATGCTCGATTAAATGCATATCGTAAAGCACTTGGGTTGCATCTGATAGGTTGAAATACGTTGCTGCTAAGCCTACTAAGGTCAGTACGATAGTGTAAGGTATAGCCATATACACCATACGCCCGTATGACAAGCGCAATAACGGTGCTATTGCAGATGTTAACAAAAACAAGAAGGCTGCTTGTCCATTTGGCGTGGCTACACTGGGTGAATTAGTCCCTGTATTGATGGCAACTGCTAATAAATCGAATTGATCACGAGTTATATGGCCTTCTTGCAGTGCTGTAGTGACTTCAGTGATATAAACCGAGCCTACAAAAACATTATCACTGACCATGGATAAAAAGCCGTTAGCTAGATAAAACAAGACAAGTTGTGTTTTACCTTCATAAGAAAGTACCCATTGAATCACTGGCTGGAACAAGCCTTGGTCAATAATAACGGACACAACACCAAAAAATACACACAGTAGAGCAGTAAAGGGAAGAGCTTCTTCGAAGGCTTTACCTAATGCATGCTCTTCAATTACGCCGCTCATAGAGGTTGCTAGAATAATAACTGATAAACCAATAAGGCCAACAGCGGCAACGTGGGTTGCTAAACCAACCACAAGCCAAATACCAATAAGTGCTTGGGCAACCAGTTTTGCTTTATCTCTGGTAGTGCGTTCTGCGTCCATATGGTTGTCGTAGTCCACCAATATTCCTCTCACATTGGTGGGAAGTTGGGCACCGTAAGAAAACAGTTTTATTTTTTCTAACACTATCGTAGTGATGATCCCGCAAATCAATACTGGAACAGTAACGGGAGACATACGGATAACAAACTCGACAAAATCCCAACCGGCTTTGTCAGCGATGATTAAATTTTGCGGCTCTCCAACCATAGTCATTACACCACCTAGTGCAGTACCTACGGCAGAATGCATCATCAAATTACGTAAAAAAGCACGGAAATTATCTAAGTCATCTTCTCCAACTTTGTCATCGCTAGTGTGGTCGTGATCAGCGCTAAACTCTTTTCCAGAGGCAACACGGTGATAAATAGTATAAAACCCCATACCAACGCTGATGATTACTGCAACAACGGTTAGCGCATCTAGGAAAGCGGATAAAAATGCAGATGCAAACAAAAAAGCCACAGACAAAACAACTTTGTTTTTTACTCTTATGACTAACTTTGTAAATAAAAACATCAGTAAGTCTTTCATAAAGTAGATGCCTGCAACCATAAACACGAGTAGTAGAAGCACTTCTATATTCACTTCTATTTCATGTAACACGTGGTCGGGGGAGGTCATTCCAATAAATAAAGCTTCAATGATTAACAAGCCTCCTGGTTGCAGGGGGTAACATTTTAATGCCATTGCCAGTGTGAAAATAAACTCTATCACTAGCAGCCAACCAGCAACGTATTGGTCTATATAAAACACTAGAGGGTTAATAACTAAAAATGCAATGATGGTCAGTTTGAACCAATCAGGTGCGTGTCCTAGAAAGTTTTTATAAACCGCAGACATAATGTTAGATTGCACTGGAAAATCCTTCGTTTCGGTAAACATAAAATACTGAGCTAAGAGTAGCGTAAAAGTCGTTGTTTTTATACTGCAAAGCACTGAGAATTTTTAGAAATTAATAACGGTTTGTTAACGTCTATGCATCTGGTACAATCAGTTTGATTAAAACACCAAGCCATGAGTTTAAAAATTTCTATGATTTATAAGGCACAAAGTCCAGCAGGTTTTGCTGAAGAATATATTGTCGAGTCGATATGGAGCGGACGTTTTCCTCCTGGCACTATATTACCAGCAGAACGTGAATTATCTGAACTGATTGGTGTTACCAGAACAACATTACGAGAAGTCCTTCAGCGTTTAGCCCGAGATGGTTGGCTGACAATTCAACACGGCAAACCAACAAAAGTGAATAATTTTTGGGAGACTTGTGGTTTAAATATTCTCGAAACCCTAGCTCGTCTTGATCAAGATGGCATCCCCGAGCTTGTCGATAATTTGTTAGCGGCTAGAACAAACCTAAGCGCTGTATTCATACGTGGTGCAATACGTCATAATCCTGACAAAGCAATAGAAATTATTTCTCGCTATAAAGAGGTAGAGCAAGAAGGCGTAGCGTTTGCTCAATTTGACTACCAAGTTAATCACGACTTAGCGCTGGCGTCGAATAACAACGTGTTCGTATTAATGATGAATGGTTTTAGAGGCTTGTACTCTCGCATCGGTGGATATTTCTTTTCTAATCCTCAAGCAAGAGAGCTGGCCATTGATTACTATCAGAAGTTATTGCAAATAGCCGCTGATGGAGAACATGACAAAGTGCCTTTGTTGGTAAGAAGTTACGGTATCGAAAGTGGCAAAGTCTGGGCCGAGCTACGTGATAATATGCCAAAAGACTTGGTCGACTAATCTTTCTTCGCGTTACTAATTTATAATTAGTATGTGCTTTCTAATTTATCCTCTTACACTGTTGTTGAATTTTGTTTAAGAGGATAACCCCATGACTAAACCTACCATTAAAGAAACAGTAAATAACGCAGAAGAGTTTGCACGTAAAATCTGGCTTGCAGGTTTAGGTGCTTATGGCAAAAGTGTTGATGAAGCTCAAGGTCGTTACGAAAAAATCAGTTCAGAAGCCAACAAGCTTTTTGATGATCTTGTTGCAAAAGGTGAGAATCTTGAATCTGATGCTAAAGGCAAAATTAAGAAAACAACGGGTGAAGTAGAAACTCGAGTTGCGGATGTACGTAAAAAATTAGGCCTTGATTCGGATAGCAGTGACGACAAAATTGAAGAATTAAATGCTAAAGTTGATGCACTTACAGAAGCCGTTGCAAAGTTAGCTGCTAAGTAAACAAGCTCAATTGCGTTAAGTGCTGATTACGGGTGTAATCAGCAAATTTATTTATCCGGAGTTCAGGTTACTTATTTTGGGAGTTTAAAATGGCTACTGATAAGAAAAAAAATGCGACCATAAACCAAACAGTTTCACAGTTTGTTGACGCTGGAATAGGTTTGGCAATTTTACCTTTTAATATTCTCCAACGTTCGCTTACCAGTGCAAAAGAAGATTCTTTAAATCAGTTTTCATCTTTGCAGGAACGCGGAAGCGCAATTGAAAAGCAATTAAAAGAAACGTTAACTTCTTTTGACTTATGTAACCCTATAAAAAGCAGGTTTTCCTCGCAATCATCCAAAAACGCTAAGTTAGAGCAATTGTCTGTAAAAGTTGATAGCTTGGTTGAATTAGTTGCTGAGCTAGCAGCGACAAAAGTTGCTGAAACTAAGCCTCAGCCAACTCAAGCGGCCCCAAGAAAAAGAGCAGCCCGTAGTTCAACGACAGCAAAGCCTCGTACTACAAGAGCCAAAAGTACCTCATCTACAACGAAAAAAGACGCCTAATTCTAGGGCCTGTTG
>CAYUZL010000261.1:0-5948 GCA_964449725.1 uncultured Alteromonas sp.
GATATTACCCTCATATAACGAAGGTTTACCTATGGTTATTGCCGAAGCCTTTAGTTTATCTAAACCCGTTATAGCGTCTAATGTTGGCGGGATCCCAGAAATATTAATTTCAGGAGAAAATGGCATACTCATCACTCCAGGTAAGGTGAACGATATTGCGCAAGCCATACTTGTTTGCTGCGATAAGCAAATTAGGAGCAAAATGGGTAAAAAAGGGCGTGAGTGTTATGACGAGTTGTTGTCTCCTTCAGCGATTATTCCTAAACTACATGAGATTTATTCGTCACTATGATTAAAAACAAAATACTATTGGTAGCGTCGAACGGCGGACATTTAGTACAATTAAAAAGGCTTGCGCCTAGTTATAATCATCATGCTTGTGTTTTGGTTTCTACATCACAGAGTCCACCATCTGATGCTAAATGTGAAAATTACTATAATGTGATGGATAGTAATAACGACCAAAAGTTAAAGTTATTAATAACAGCGTTGCAAACATTTTTTATTTTTATATGTGTTAGACCAAAATTAGTCATTTCGACAGGTGCTGCGCCAGGGCTGTTTTGTGTCTTATGGGCATGGACTTTTAGACGAAAAGCAATTTGGATAGATAGTATTGCGAATACGGAACAGCTTTCAATGGCTGGTCGGTTAGCGACAAAGTTAACTCGCTATTGTTACTCTCAGTGGCCGAATGTAGCGGAAAAGGAAAATGTAAAATATATAGGGAGCGTGTTGTGATTTTTGTGACAGTGGGAACACAGTTACCATTTAATCGTTTATTAAAATGTGTTGATGAACACTTTTCTAATTATCCAACGTTAAATGTTGTAGCTCAAACGGGAACGTCTGATTACAAGCCAAAACACATGAAATGCTACCAGGACCTGTCTATACAAGAGTTCGATGACTTGTTTAATCAAGCCAGCGTTGTTATCGGGCACGCTGGTATGGGAACTATCCTTACTTCCTTATGTGCGTCTAAACCTGTTTGTATAATGCCTAGATTAGTTTCCTTTGATGAGCACAGGAATGACCATCAAGTAGGAACAGCGAATAGATTTTCGCAATACAAAGGTTGCTTTGTTTTCACATCAGCTGACGATTTTCCTAAAGCCTTTTCAGAAGCACAAAGTTGTAATTTTTCTTCATCTATTAACCAGTATGCGCCCGATGCAACGATTCTTGGTTATAAAGCGTTAATTGATGAAATAATGGAACACTGATTGTGAAACCAGCACTTGTAGGGGTTTCTGTTACTGCAACCCAAGCGGTTTGCCAGCTTGCTGTGGTTGCAATTACCGCGAAATTTTTGGGCGTTGAACAGGTTGGTGAATTCACTCTAGTTAATTCAATTTTACTCCTGTTTACTACGGCATTTTCTTTTGGAGTAAGGGAAGCCTATCTTATTGAAAATGATAGTTTTGGATTTCGTACTTTTGGAAGTCTTCGATTATTGGGTGTTGGGCTCTGTTTTTTATTTAGTTTTGTTGCTGTTTTAGCTATTAATACTAGTTTAATAGTAATTTTTTTTCCGTTAGCAGTTTTTCGTTTACTTACTATGTACTTTGATTTTCAGTTGGCCAGTTATCAGTTTGAAAAACAGTACCGGCGGATATTAGTTTCCCAGATCGGACGTTTTGGTTTGTCAACTGTTGTGTTTGGGGTTAGCGTATTTGTTGTAAAAGATTTTTCTTTACAACTTTGGTTTTACGCGTTAAGTGTCGTTTTTATTCATATGGTTATTGATTTACCTGTGCACCTACGAAGCTGGAAAAAGGACACCACGTCGTTAAATATAAAAGAGTGTTTTTTAAAATGTGCTCCATTATCGTTGAGTCAGCTGACTACCAATATACAAAATAATTCGCCTCGTATTTTCCTTGGTCTTTTTTCCAATTCTGCCGTTCTTGGTTTGTTTGCTGTTGTATATCAATTGTTTAATATGAGTAGCGTGGCGTTTACTTCGGCCCTGAATTTTTATTTGAAAAAAGATGATAAGTTGTCTTTAGAACAACTGCCCAATCTGATTTTAATCTGTTTTTTACTGACACTAGCTGGCGTTTCTGCATGGTTTTTGTTAGGCGAAATGTTTCTTTCTTTAATTTTTGGTGATTCCTACCTGGAAGTATATTCGATTGTTCTGTTGCTTTTATGTTTTTTGTTTTTGAAATTTACAGGTCTTTCAATACAATGGATGATCATGAAAACAGGCCGATTTTTAACGTTAGCAAAACATCAAGTTGCTATTTCACTTATAAGTGTAGGGGTCGGTTTTGTCAGTATTTTTTACAAAGGATATGATGGTGCGCTTTTTTCTGTAATGTTTACGTCAGTATTTTACGCTATATATATGTCGATTTTGTTGTATAAAGAGCATCAGAATGAATAAATGTAGCTTTTCGATTGCTTGTCTTATTGCTTTCGTTAGTAATGTTGCTTTGGCGAATGAAAGTAACTGTGTGTATTTACTAAATGAAAAAGCGCTTAAGGCTTTTGACCGACTATATGGTACTCATTCTAGTTATCAATATAGTAGTGCGTCTAATTGGAAAGTGGAAAAAACATCACAAAATACTGAGCTTGACAATGCAGTTGAGTTTGAAATTGAGCATTCAAATAGATATGTAGAAAGCGATAGGTTAAGGGCGCAGTTAAATGTTTATGGATTACCTGAATCAGTCAATACTGTTTTTTATAGTGGTTATTTTACATTAAACAAAAGTGTAAAAAATTATGAAATGTCTATGGACGAAAATCAATGGTTGAATATTTTTGAAATATGGAATCAGCCAGCTTGGGAAAACGGAACAAACGCCTTTAAATTTTCAATCAATTTGACAAAAAATAAAGATGAACATACTTTTTATCCGACTCTTTCTGCCCAATATAAGAAAAAAGGTAGTAGTAACTGGACATTACTTTGGAGTTCAGATTTGGATATTGAAGTGCATAGTGACAAAAAATATCGATTAGATGTCTATGGTTCAGCACACAAAATTAATTCTCTAATGGTGGAAGTGTCATCTGAAAATGAATCTACTAGAAAGGTGTTTTTTGATGGTCTGGTATACCCATATACCAATAGTTCAGCGCGGTTTTGGGGTATTAATCCGTTTAAATTGTATTCGGGTGTTGACGTTGTTGAACGCGTTGCAAAACATGATGCAAAGTTAGCGATAAAGTTTGAAGAGCCCACCTTATGTTTATTTGAAAAATAACTTCCGCAGGTACTCTTTTTCTATTCTAAAAGCATGCTTTTGGGTGGGTAAGCAAAGATGCAGAGCAAGTAACTGTTTTAGCCTACGATGAAATGAATATTTCTTAGTCGAACCAACGAGTAGTCGTTTAGTTAATAGCAGTTTCATTTTGGTCAGCCAACTTGCGTTTTCACTCAGATTAGTAGGTAAAGCTAGTACGTATAACGAAGCCATAAGTACTTGCTCACAGTTCCATATTTTTGCCTCTTTTAAAGAACTAGTAATAATCGACTTATGTTCAAGTAATGCTATAAGGTCAAATGCTGAATGACTGAAAAAGTTACTGTCGTTGAACATATGTAAGCATGCGTGCAAAAAGTTATGTGAATCAGTCATGCGTCTTATACAAGCAAGGTTATAACCTTTATGAGGCGTACTCTGTTCAAACAAACGAGCGGTGTCAATTGGAAACAAGAGAGGATTGATCAAGTGGTAATGTAGATCAATAGTTTGTCCTGAAGCGTTGTGAAGCCAACTTGATTCATGAACATCGGTAAAAGGGCGAGCCTTAGCCTCTTGGACTCTCGTAGCGACTTCACTAAGAGCTAATTCAAATTCTGTCTTTTCTTTTATTGATATCAGTATATCTATATCTGATGCTCCTCTTGGTGTTTGCCATGAGTAATTGTGGCCGTTTAGTGAGGATGATTTTAATAATAAAATCTGGGAATTTAAACTTTGTGCTATCACGCCTAGCTCCCTTATTACTCCTCTTTGTAAGGTTACTAACGCTATTATATCAAACGCATTTTTTTGCACTTCGGGTAGATAGGGAGTTACTTCTTTCGAATTAAGTAACAGTAATTTTTCATGAAAGTGAGGGGCGAAACGTCTGAGTGATTGGTTATTGTTATAGGTATCTATAAGTTCGTCTAATTTAAAGTTAGAGAGCTCTTCCCCATTTAGACAAAACATATAAAAGGCTGTTGTAGACAATATACTACTATCAACAGCCAATTGGTTATTTTGTCTCATGATGATGGGTAAATACTATTTGCGTGGTTCTTCACCATAATAGGTGTCTTTGTAATAATGCTCGCCGTAAAAGCTCATTTTATGTGCTGAAGCTTGAGTAAGAACACTTCCCACAAGGTTTGCATTGACCCGTTTTAGCCTACTCACTGTTTCCTTTGCCATACTTATCTTAGTCTTCTCTGCTTGAACGGCTACGACTGTTGCATCTACCATTTTTGACAACACACAACTATCACTGACAGGTAAAGTTGGAGGGCTATCAATAATTATATATTTATATTTATTTCTAAGGTTCTGTAATATTTGCGCAAAGCGTTGTGAAGCAATTAATTCGATTGGATTTTGAGGAATACTACCACAGGTGATTACATGTAGGTTTGGAGCATCGGCAACAGAGTGGAAAATGTTAATATCAGATGTGTTTGATAACATATCGCTAAGTCCTACGTCAGTATCAATACTTAAGTCTCTTCCTATCGCTGGCTTTCTTAAATCAAGCTCAACTAACACTGTTTTGTCTAATTGACTAAAGGCTACAGCTAAATTTATTGCTAATGTCGTTTTACCTTCAGAGCCTGAAGTCGAAGTGATTAGAATAGATTGAGGAGGATTAGCGATACTTGAAAACAACAATCCAGTTCGTATTGCATTAATAGATTCAGAGAAACTACTCCGTTGGTCATCTATGTATTGCTTTTCAGGTGACGCATTCTTTCTACTACGTTTAACTAAAGGAGTAATGCCTAAAGACGGAATATTTAATTCTATTTCAACTTGATCTGGTGTTCTGAATACTTTGGTCAAAAATTCTCGAGAAAAAGCGACTATTACGCCAAAAATACCACCTAAAAATAGGCTAGCAAACAATACTAAAAATGCTCGAGGGCTTACGGGTAACTCAGGAATAGTTGCGGTGTCAATGATTCTGATATTACTGGCATCATAGTCTGCACTAACGTCAGCTTCAGTTGCCTTATTCAAAAAGGATTCATAGATTCTTCTATTATTTTCAACTTCACGCTCTAGCCGTGTTAGTTGGAAACCATCGCCGGAAAACGACTGTAAATCAGTTGTTGTTTCATCGATGAGTGCACGTATATTAGTTACCTGTACTTGAGAAAGTCTGAACTCTTTTTCGATATTTTGAACAATATTGTCTACCGAATTCGTCAAATTTCTCTCCGCGCTCGAGAGATCGGATCTTGCTGCGATCATTTTTGGATGTTTTTCTCCATAACGTTCACTGAGTTCTTCAACTTTTCGTTTTAAAGTTGTTTGTTCTCTAATTAAATCCCGAATTGTGTTGTTTTCAAGTACAGGTCCTAATGCTAAATAATCTCCGGTATCAGCGTTAAGAGACTGTACTTGTTGGTAAAGCTCTCTGGTTTCCGATAATTTAGTTTGAGCACGGATGAGTTCTGTATTTAGGTTAGATAATTGAGTATTAGCTATACGTTGCTGTTGCTCAGTATCCATTAAATTTTGTGTTTGTCTAAATAGCTGTAAAGCATCTTCAGATTTTTGTAAAGCGGCTCTTAATTCGGTGAGTTGTTCACCGAGCCACTTAGATGTATCTTTAATTTGACCCAATCTAGATTCTAGTCCAAATTGGATAGACGCTTCCGCAACAGCGTTAACGACATTCGCAGATTCTTCGGGATCATCTGACTGAAAACTGATATTAATTATTTGGCTTTGAGTACCACCTTCAAC
>CAYUZL010000262.1:0-2888 GCA_964449725.1 uncultured Alteromonas sp.
CCCAGTACTAATGAAGGTATATAGGTTGACACGTTATGGATAAACAACCTGCCTTCACAACACATTGTCACCTTTGCGGATTAAAGGTGACAGTGCCTGAACTCAACAAAAATCACTGTGCCGAATGTCCTCGCTGCACAAATGATCTATCGCAATTTCTTAATCTTAATATAGAAAAGGCGTTATCCTTTGCCTTATCAGCATTAGTATTTTTAGCCCTCTCACTTCCTTATAAATTTCTATCGTTTTCAGCTAGCGGGCAACAACGTGAAATCGATTTACCTACGGGTTTACAAACACTTGCAGATTTAGATTTTTACCCGCTTGCTTTTGTAACAGCACTACTCACTTTGTTGATACCCGCTGTCGTCTTATTGGGTATTATTAGCTTGAATGCATGTAGAGTTATCAACAAAAAGCCTAAATGGTTAATCCCCACGTATAAAATGATTAGGCTACTGTTACCCTGGTCCATGGCTGAAATATTTTTGGTCGGTACATTGGTCAGCTTGGTAAAAATTGCCGATATGGCAACGCTGGATATTGGTATTAGCTTTATTGCTTTTTGTTTGTTTATTGTTTGTATGACAGCAACGCTCTATTTTTATGACAGCACAGAGTTTAGCGATTGGCTAAATGAACCATCTTTGCACCCCAAACCCATTACACACTTATCCAGACAAAAAAGTATTCAGCAAACATGGGCGCTACTGTTTACAGCAACTTTGCTTTATATACCCGCCAATACACTTCCGATAATGCACACTCAATTTTTTGGCTCTGTTGAGCCAAGTACTATAATTGGCGGCGTCATAAAACTTTGGCATACGGGTTCTTACCCTATTGCTATCATTATATTTTTAGCCAGTGTGGCCATTCCTATTGCAAAGTTAATTGTGCTAGCATGGCTAAATTGGAGTATACAAACTCAATCTGAAGAGCTTCATTGCAGGCGAGCGCTAGCGTACCAGCTAGTAGAATGGGTAGGTCGCTGGTCAATGATAGACGTATTTGTTGTCGCCGTGCTTGTCGCACTTATTCAACTTGGTGGCACCATATCTATATTTCCCGGCTATGCAGCACTGGCATTTTGTGCAGTGGTATTTTTTACCATGCTTGCCGCTATTACCTTTGATTCACGTTTAATTTGGCAAAAGGAAACACTGTCTTGAGCGAAGTAGCTAAAATAAAAGGCCATCAAACATTTTCAAAAGTGTGGGCAATTCCCCTACTCGCTTTAATGATTGGCGGTTGGATGGTGTACAGTCAATGGCTAAATCAAGGTACTTTCATTACCATTGAAATGACATCAGCGGTTGGAATAGAAGCCAACAAAACTGCAATTAAAGTACGTGATTTACAAATAGGAAAAGTTAAAAAAGTTTCCTTAAATGAAGGGGGCGAAAGCGTTTTAGTCACAGCGCAAATAGATAAAAATGCTGAACACTTACTGACCGAAACCAGTAAGTTTTGGATTGTTTCGCCGAGGATCACCCTTTCTGAAGTGTCTGGCTTAAACACCCTATTATCAGGCGTATATTTGTCGATGTCGGGTGATGGTGAAGGCAGAAAGAAAACGAAATTCACCCTTTTACCTCGTCCGCCGGTTACCCCCCAAGGTACTCCAGGCTTATTCGTCACACTGACAAGTACAAAAGATTTCGCTTATAAAGAAGGCGATGCAATCGTCTATAAAGGCCACAAAGTGGGACAATTTGAAGAATCTTTCTTTAACCAGTTTGAACGCGCCATGTATTACACAGCGTTTATTGAAGCGCCATATCATAGGTTAATTAACGAAAACACACGTTTTTGGGACACCAGTGGGATAAAAATCAGATTGCGAGCGTCGGGCCTTGAAATTGATACGGGTAGTTTGGAAACCCTATTGTCTAGCGGCGTTTCATTTGATGTTCCTGAAGGTATGACGTCTGGGGATATAATTACTGAAAAAACCTACTTTGAAATTTTTGAGTCTCAAGAAGAGGCTCAAGCTCAACAATTTAATCTATCAGCTAAATATGTGTTGCTCATAGACGAAAACGTAAGAGGTTTAAATGAAGGAGCTCCCGTTGAATACCGAGGGATCAATGTTGGCGAAGTTGTATCTATCAATAAGTTATCTCTAGAGGATAACAATATTTTACAAGAGGGATATAAAATTCCCGTTGTTATCAGTGTTTACCCTGGGAAAGTTAGAGCCGATGACACTAATGAAGGCTTAATCGCTGTACAACAACAAATGACACAGTGGATTAACCAAAACTTGCATGCCACCTTGCGTATGGGAAGTTTAGTAACTGGGGCCTTGTATGTAGATTTACATCATTTTGGCACTAAATCAGCCAATCACGTTGACTCTTTTTTAGATTATGAGGTTATTCCTACTGCATCCAATGAATTCGCCCAAATCACCCAAAAAGCAGAAGCATTACTGGATAAACTCAATGCACTACCTTTAGATCGCGTTGCTGTGGATGCCACTGATGCCATTAATGCTATGTTAGAAGCTGCCGAATCGGTAGAGGCCAGTAGTGATGATTTTGATGAACTCATTAATGGTGTCGACATTGCTACTATGAATAAAGAAATGGTAAGTACTCTAAAAAGCATTGCCATTTTGTCTGACAACCTTAGCCACAGTGGAATTGAGAAAGATATCCAAAGTACCGTTAAAGAGCTACAAGATACACTTAGAAGTATTCAACCTGTGCTACAACAGCTAAATGAGTCGCCAAGCAGTATACTATTTAATAGTAGCCGTAACGACGAAGTCACACCGAAAGCGAAACAAGGGAATCAGTATGCGTCATTTCATTTTTGTCGTCATTATCTTAAGCATGGCCGGTTGCAGTAGCCATACTTCAACTATTCAGCATTATTTGCTG
>CAYUZL010000263.1:0-3618 GCA_964449725.1 uncultured Alteromonas sp.
AAGCGAGAATATGCGTGGTCAATACTCAAATCAACAAATTAACTTATAACGATTAATCGAGAAATTTTAATGAAATCTAACTCAATAAGTATGATTGTTTTGTGGGCGTTGGTTCTCTTGGGCTTCTTCGGTGGTCTTAAGGTGAGTATTGATAACTTCAACGGTTTGTCTTGCCCTAATATTTTTCACGTGCCTATCTGCTACGTTGTAACCGCTGCGTATGGTCTGATGCTGGGAGCACTGATTTTTAATCACAATGGCTGTAAGCATTACTTCTTCTGTATAGGTTGGAGTGTTGCTTTTGTAATTGCCGCTTTGGCTTCGTTAGCAGAGATGTTCTCTAGTACGTCAGTATGCCCTACTTCAAGTGGTGGCTTAAGAGCTGCAACAGGCGAAGGATTACCTTTGTGCTATGTATCTTTAGTGCTGCTAGTTGTAATCCTAGTGCTGTTTATTAAAGGCCCTTATAAAAAGGCCTGTGAAATCTATAACAATACTATCCAATAAGCACATATATAAGTATGGCTTCAGCAATTGAGGCCATACTTTATTGTTTATTTAATTGATGATCTCCACTTACCATTTTTAAACGCGTCTAATAATTTTTTTGTTCTGCCTTGATCAAGGTCGGTATAACACTGTTTAGATGTGAAAAAGTCGTTTAGTCCATCTATGGCACTGAGCTCATAACGAGTTATGCCTGAGTACCCCATAGTCCAATTTGAAAACGCTCGTTCTTGAATAGGCTCTTGTATTATTTTAATTACTTTACTGTGTCGTTTATCAAGGGCGATCTTTTTGAATAGCGCACTTACGTTGTCTTTCTCTCCCTCAAGAACTTGAAAAAAAGACCCATCTTCATACAACAACATGCCTGTAACACCTAAAGCGCCATTGTTACGTTGAGCTATTGCTAACAGTTCGGTTATTTCATCTTTAGTAAAACTGACAGTAGAGGCGCTTGCATAAATACAGTGAACTAATTCAACTTGGTTTTGTTCTTCACTCATTGGGTCTTCCTATACGTGGAATAAATAGCGGAATAAATAAAGCCACTGTAAAAAGTTAGGTGATGAGCTGAAGGTTTGCCAGTTTTTTACCCAAAATAGGGAGGTGTAAATAAAGCAGGAAATAACCATTTTTAGATGGTGTCAGACGAAATGACATATAACTAAGACGATTTGTCGAGTTTAAGTTAAAAATAATACATATACTCTCTTTCGTTAACCGCTAGACGGTATTGAAAACTAAACTTGATTACTTATTGGGAATAAAAATGAAATTCAATAAAATTGTTAAAACTCTTACATTAGCGGCTACGTTAGGCCTTAGCCAAATGTCTTTTGCTGGTGTTGATACACAAACAGATGCAAACGACGTTATCCTTGCTGGCTACGATGCTGTTGCTTACTTCACTCAAAGCAAAGCTGTAGAAGGTACAAAAGAGTTTACTGCAGTACACAAAGGCGCGATTTATCAGTTTAGTTCTGCAGAAAACAGAGACGCATTTAAAGCGAATCCAAACAAATATGAGCCAGCGTATGGTGGTTACTGTGCATACGGTTCTACGTTTGGTAAGAAATTTGAAGTAAATGGTAAAGCGTTTGAAATTGTTGACGGTACTCTTTACGTAAACAAAAGCGAAAACGTATATGAAGCGTGGAAGCAAGATATCCCTACCTTCATTGACCAAGCTGACGAAAAGTGGAAAGACATTGCGTTTAAAGCCCCAAGCGAGCTTTAATTCCTAAATCATTGCTCTTGATTTAAAAACAGCACATTATTGTGCTGTTTTTTTATGCCATTCAATGAACTGATCTCTAGTAATAGGTTTTGAAATAAAATAGCCTTGTGCCCATTCACACCCCCACTGCTTCAGTAAATTTAATGCTTCTTGGTTTTCTACACCCTCTGCTACTACTGACATATCAAAGCTGTGAGCCAAATTAATTACCGTTTTTACAATGTGTTGATCACCTTGTTCTGTATCAAGTTGCATCACAAAGCTCTTATCAATTTTCAACGTGTTAACTGGCAGGCTTTGTAAGTACGCCATAGAAGAATAACCCGTGCCAAAATCATCAATTGCTATGGTGAAGCCTTGTTTTTTAAAGTTTTCCAACTGGGCTACTGCTTTTTCATGATCTTTAACTAAGTCACCTTCTGTGATTTCAAAAGATAAACTATCAACAGCTAAATTGTTTTCATTTAACTTAGTCACAATTGACGGTAGCAAGTGTTCAGCCATTATGTCTTTAGCTGAAAGATTCACTGCAATTTTTACCATAACGCCGTTTTGCTTGAATTGGATCGCATCATTGATTGCTCTATCGACAACCCATTGAGTTACCAGTTCAATAAAGCCTGCGTGTTCTGCTATGGCAATAAAGTCTTCTGGTGAAACAAACCCTAACTTGGCGTTGTTCCAGCGTATTAGCGCTTCAACATCATCAACGGTTTCGGACGTTAACTTCAACTTAGGTTGGTAAAACAAATCGAGTTCATTTTGCTGGTGGACCAAGGTGTGCTTTAGCTCGGTTATAATAGACAAACGTCGTACATAGCGCTGTTCAAGTTCTGGGTCGTAATACAATACAAATTGACGAGTGATTTGCGCTTCGTCGAGTACAATATTCATGCGCTTAAACAAGTCTTCCGCATTGGTACTATGCTGAGGGCAAGACAATATGCCTAAAGCTACGATTAGATCTATTTCTACATCGCCAGTATGTATTGGCTCTTCCAATGTGCGTTTAATGTCTATAAGTTGTGCCTTTGTCGGAGTCTTATTCGGAACCCAAAGTAGCTCTCCTCCGGTCAGCCGCGCTGATAATCCGCCTAACTTTTCAACTCTGGCAGCAAGCTCTTTTAAACAAGTATCCCCGTTGTGATAACCAAAAGTATCGTTAATACCGCGAAACCCGAAAATGTTTATGCCAATGGCAACAAAAGGCGTGGAAGTGGAAAATTTCTGTTCGAGAAGGGTTTCAATATGGTTGCGGTTATACAGCGACGTGAGTATGTCGTGCTGAGCCTGAAATATAATTCTATCTTCACGGGCCTGAATATTTGTTTGCATAGTATTAAAGGTAGACGACAGCTGCTTTAGCTCTAATGTATTAGAGGTGTCGTTGATGGCCTTACTGTAATCTCCGGTAGAAATTCTATGAGCCAGTTGTGCCAACGTGGCTAGCGGAGTGGCTAATCGTTTAGCTAGTAATCCGCCAAGTAACATAGCGAGTACTATGGCGCCAAAACCAATCAGTGTAATAGTAATTTGCAGGCGTTTTGAGTCAGCAAATAGTTTTTTAGTATCTTCAGAAATAATAATTTGTGTGGTGTAACCGTAATCATCTGAAAGAACGACTTTTTTAGAAATATACGGAATGTCTTGTTTTACGGTAACTGAAAACCAGTTCAATTTTCTGCCCATTTGGGCCAAGGCGTTATCTAAGCACGCCTCACATAAGGTGCTAACAGAATAGTTAGTTGATTCGGCTCCTATAGCCTGAATTGTAGTATCAAGTTGAGTTATGGATTTTAGTTGATTGGTTAAGTTTGCGTTTAATTTAAAGCCCACAACGGCAATAGCAATAGGGGCAGGAGCATCAACAGTTA
>CAYUZL010000264.1:0-7554 GCA_964449725.1 uncultured Alteromonas sp.
CTTCAGTAGCATGGTTTCTTTCTACTAAGCGCTTTACATGTAATGAGGTTAATCCAGATTCTGTATTGACTGAGTCTATTGCGGAACTAATGAGTTCATCTATTTCCTCTAGAGTACCCGAATCGTCATTGCCGTTTGCGGCTGCTAGCATGTCATCTCTAAGCGTTTTCACTTGGTTAACGACTAAGGATACTTCGTTTCCAACCGTTTCGGCTCGAGCTAAAGTTTGGGTTTTTATGTACTCGCCGGAGACGGTTAAAAGGGTTAACAAGCGACTCTCTAATGAAGTACCAATCTCTAAGGCTTTTTGTAAATCGCTATTACCGGAAACCTCATCTAAATCTGAAAAATCAAGAATGAGTGTAGATGCATCGTCAGCGCCATATTCTACTTCTTCTAATGTAGACGCGATAGCTTCCCTTAATGAAAGGTAGTTTTCTCTACTCTTTAACATTTCATCGACGTTTGCACTGTAGTTGTTAAACGATTCTTCTATCATAGCGATTTTAGATAGAAGGGCATCATCCTCCATAGCAACGCTTTTGAGCACTTCTAAATCTGACCTGAATACATTTTGGCTTGAATGGTAAGCAGACTTTTTGTCAGTCAACCCTTCTGCTGACTCTTCTATGTAAGCTTCGAACGTAATTCTGCCCATATTTAAAAAGCTTGCTTTTAGACTATTACTTTTCGATAAAACAGGAATGGTTATTTGATTTATCTGGTTGGTGTTTGACCTAATT
This sequence comes from uncultured Alteromonas sp., assembly GCA_964449725.1. Taxonomy (GTDB): domain Bacteria; phylum Pseudomonadota; class Gammaproteobacteria; order Enterobacterales; family Alteromonadaceae; genus Alteromonas_F. The sequence goes on from CAYUZL010000264.1 coordinate 744, forward strand.
GCCTTTAAGTTTACTACTGCGAAGATACTGTTTAGTACGAGTAACGCGCTGATAATAACAAATCCGCTGATAATGCGAGTTGCTACAGTTATTTTCATTTAAGCTCCAAAAAATTGCTTTATTACTACAGAGACGTGTCATTCAATTTTAGTACAAAAAGCACAAGATGCTAAAAATCTACTGTAAACCGGCTGTAAACTTTTTATTCCTTGATTTTAATTAGCTTTTTGGTTTCTAAACATAAGCAGGTTAAATGCCCGCCCCAAACGTAACCCGTATCAAGTGCTATTTTGTTGGGCTGATTGGTTCGTCCATTTAAGCTAGCCCAATGCCCAAAGATAATACGTTGTTCGGGAAGCATATGGGGATTGTTAATTTCATACCAAGGTATGAACTTTGATGGCGTTTGAAGAGGGGAATTCTTTTCTTTGAAATCGAGTTGATTACGTTTGTTTAAGTAGCGCATTCGAGTCAATGCATTGACTGAAAAAGTCAGCCTCAGCGAGGATTTTTTTGTGTTGTCCCAAGTATCAGGTGTATTTTGATACATTTTCATAAGAAAATCGGTGTAATCATTACTTTGTAGCTTACTTTCTATTTCAGTAGATAAACGTATTGCTTTTTTGAATGACCATTCAGGAAAAAGTCCTGCGTGGGTCAATAAGTTATGTTTATTTATCATTGTGGCAAGGGGAAATTGCCTGAGCCAGTTTGCATATTGTTCAATATCATTGCTCGCTAGTAATGGGTCTAGCTTGTCTTGGGGTTTGACTGGTTTAATGCCATTGATTATTGATAAAAGATGTAGATCGTGATTGCCTAGAACAGTTTTGAAATTACTGCCCAAATCGTACAATAATTCTAAAGTGGATAACGAGTCTTCTCCTCTTGCAACTAAATCCCCCACAGCCCATAAAGTGTCTTGGTTTGGATTAAATTTAATGATTTTTAGGAGTTTTTTTAATCCTTGGTAACAGCCTTGTATATCACCAACAACATAATTCACATTTACTAGCCTTTCAATATCGCACTTTAGTGAATAGATTTAGGCACAGATAAGCTAAACACGTCAATGTTTGCGTTAAACATTGTTTGGTCTTGCAGTGCCATTTCATATTTTCCTTGCATGGTCCCAACAGGAGTGTCTAATGCGACGCCACTGGTATAAGTGAAGGTTTCGCCTGGTTTAATGTTAGGTTGTTGGCCTATCACCCCATGACCTTCTACTTCGGTTTGTTTGCCGTTACCGTCGGTAATCAGCCAATGCCGATTTATCAAGGTTACGGGCACTGTACTTTTATTGTGAATACTGATTTGGTACGCGAACATGAATTTTCCATCATTGGTGTGTTCATGTTCGGGTAAATACTGTGTTACGACACTTATTGCGATGGGGATATCCATGCTTTGATACCGCTATTGTTCTTCTTTTACAGAATTTGCAATACGTGCGAAGTCGCTTAAGCTTAGATTTTCTGCTCGTAAAGTAGGTTTGATGCCAAGAGACTCTAGGGTTTCAGCATCAGCGAACGCACTTAGGCTATTGCGAATGGTTTTTCGTCTTTGGTTAAATGCCGCTGCCGTGACCTTTTCTAATGTTGCTACCTTGTCTACATGAACGGGAGGCGTCCCATGAGGAATAAGCTTAACCACTGCTGATTCTACTTTGGGCGGAGGAATAAATGCGCCAGGAGGAACAGTGAGTACAGGGATGACTTGGCAATAATATTGTGCCATTACAGATAACTTACCAAACTGTTTGCTCCCAGGAGATGCTGCTAAGCGCTGAACGACTTCTTTTTGTAGCATGAAATGCATATCTTTAATGTTTTCCTTGTGTGCAAACAGGTGAAACATTAATGGTGTAGATATGTTGTAGGGAAGGTTGCCAAATACCCGTAGCGGAGTGCCTCTTTCTTGAGCAAGTTCAGCAAAATCGAAAGTGAGCGCGTCTTTTTCTATAACAGTGAGCTTTTTACCGTGAAAAGGGTGATGGCGTAACCGTTTAGCTAAATCTCGATCTAACTCCACAACGGTTAGTGCATCAACGCGTTCGCACATAGGCTCTGTCAATGCGCCTAAGCCTGGACCTATTTCTACTAAAGCTTGGTCCGATGTAGGGCCTATTGCGTTGATAATACTGTCGATGACAAAAGGATCATTTAGAAAGTTCTGACCAAAACGCTTACGTGCAGTATGGCCTAAATGGGTTTTATTCATTGTTTGTTTCCAGCCAATACAATGGCTTTTTCAATGGCAACGGCAAAACTTCCTTCATCTATTTTTCCAGTACCGGCTAAATCTATTGCGGTGCCGTGATCTACTGAGGTTCTAACAAAAGGAAGGCCTAAGGTAATATTCACCGCCGAGCCAAACCCTTTGTATTTGAGAACTGGCAACCCTTGGTCGTGATACATAGCTAAAACAACATCTGCATCATCTAAGTACTTTTGTTGGAAAATACTGTCAGCGGGAAGGGGACCGGTAATCTTAATCCCCTCTTCTCGCAACTCGTCAAGAGCGGGTATCATAGTCGTAATTTCTTCTTTACCTATATGCCCGTCTTCGCCTGCGTGAGGATTTAAACCACAGACAAAAATATGCGGATGGGTAATACCAAATTTTAGTTTTAAATCGGTATTAATGATGTGAATGACTTTATGCAAGCGTTCACGAGTAATGGCTCTTGATACAAACTCCAGCGGGATATGGGTTGTCGCGAGGGCGACATTTAAGCCTTCTGTGGAAAGTAACATCACCACATCCATTGTGTTAGATTGGTACGCAAAAAATTCGGTGTGGCCTGAAAAGGAAATGCCAGCTTTATTGATAATTCCTTTGTGAACAGGGCCAGTGACGACTGCGTCGAACTCACCTTGAATATTGGCTTCACAAGCTTGTTTTAGAGTTTCTACAACATAGTGACCGTTTTCGGGATTCAGCGTTCCTGCAACAACTTCTCCAGTGCAAGGTATATGCTTAATGTACATTTCACCTAGGGGTAACGGTTGTTCAACGTTTTCATTGTAATCGTGCAGCACAATGCCAACACCCAAGGTTTTGGCCCTTTCAAGGAGCATGTTTTTATCGGCAAATAAAACAACGACCGCACCCCACTTTCTTTGTGCGAGCTTCACGACTAAATCAGGGCCAATACCCGCAGGTTCGCCCGGTGTAATTGCTAACTTGTGAATAGCCATATTATTGCGCTGCATCCACACCACTTGAGGCGAGAACCTCAATGTACGCTGCGTCGCGTATTTCACGTAACCAGTTCTCTGTTTCTTCAGCGAACTTTCTGTTGAAAATTAGCTGATGAGCACGATCTTGTTTACGTTTTTCCGTAGCATCATCGATACGTCTTTCTTCTAATTGTATTAGGTGCCAACCGTGAGTAGAACGCACCGGAGCACTATATTGGCCTGGCTCAAGATTTGCCATTGCGTCTCTAAATGCAGGAACATAAACAGTGGGATCTGCCCAGCCTAGCTCTCCACCTCTAAGCGCTGAACCAGGGTCGTCAGAATATTCTTTTGCAAGTTCGGCAAAATCGGCTTCGCCTGCGATAACTTGTTCTTTAAATTCAGCTAGCATGGACTGTGCTTTTTTGTCGCTCAATATAATTGAAGGCTGAATAAGGATATGACGGGCTCTTACTTCTTCAACTTCAATCCGTTCGATGCCTCGTGTATCGAGTATCTTTAATATATGAAACCCAGCACCACTTCGAATTGGGCCAAACAAGGCGTCTTTAGGTTGGTTTTTTACAACGTCGGCAAACAACGTTGGCATCGAATTTATGTTATTCCAACCCATATCACCACCTTCCAATGCTTCTGAACCTGATGAAGATGCAATTGCAATTCTCGCAAAATCCGATCCTGAATTAAGTAAGCTTAATACTTTATCTGCTCTCTCTTTTGTTTGCGAAATATCTTCATCGGTAGGATTTGCAGGTAGGCCCACTAATATATGACCTAAGCGGTATTCCGCTTGTTCTGCACCTTGCTCGTCTATGAGTTCTACGAGATTTCCGATTTCTTGTTCTGTGATATAAACACGACGTCTTACACTGGCACGGCGAACTTCACCTAAAATCATTTCTTGTCTTACTGATTCTCGGTATTTCTCGTAACTAACACCTTCAGAGGCTAATTGCTGCTGGATTTGCGAAATCGTGACATTTTGCTGTTGTGCAATATTTTGAATGGTTTGGTCGAGTTGTGGATCACTAATTTGAATACCAAATCTATCAGCGACTTGCATCTGTAAGTTATTCAGAATTAGCCTTTCAATAGCCTGAGTTCTAAGTGCTTTTTCAGAGGGGAGTGATTGATTATTCTCTTTAGCGGTTTTTTTTACCTCAACCACTAAGTCTGAAATTTCTGATTCTAGAATTAACCCTTGATCAACAATGACAGCAACGCTGTCTAAGGTGATTTCTTCAGCCTGTAACGACAGGGTAAGTCCTGCGGCAACCAACCAAGTTACAAAAAAACGATTTGCGAATTTCATAAGCACTCTTTTATTTTACTGTTATTCTCTTATCGAGACTAATTTAAACTATAGGGCTGGCGATAGCCAAATATTCCGTCTTCCAAAAGCTGACGACTGGCTTTTTTACTTCCCAGCCCTTTAAATGAAAATTGAAATGAAACCCCAGAATCGTATTCGTTCAGGGTTTGCTGGCCGGATGTATCAAAGCGGTTTGTTAAATATCGCTGTGCAACAACTCGCAATGACCAACAACAAGACTCATATTCTATACCTGTGTAGGTTTCAATACTGCGATTTAATTCTAAATCTCTATAAACTCGCCCCACCCATTGCCAATTTTTTGCTAACGGCCAGCTTATAGACAATCCAAGCTGGTCAATAGTTTCATCGGATAGGTTTCTAACGTATCTGTGTGATAATTGGATTAGCTTTTGAGCACTAATTTGATAGCCCAAAGTAACACTGCTTCTATCTACCTGTTGTGAATTTGCAGAAAGTAAAGCGTCACCGTGAAGTAACCAACGATTATTAATACGCCAGTCAATTTCACCAGCTAAAGCAGAGCGGTTGTCATCACCGCGAAAGAGGGAAACTCGGCTGTCATCAAGGTAAAAAATTTGACCTAGACTAAATACAAATTGTTCTCTGCTTGATGAGTCAATAATTCTGGATGTTACACCTAATGTAATTTGATTGTTATCGCTTATTCGGTCTAAACCTGTGAACTCACGACCTCGAAACAGGCCATTAAAGTCAGTGAATAGTACCGTAGAGTCATACAAACCAATGTTATCTTGATTTTCAAATGAGGTGTACAAATATTGAAATTTTGGCTCAAGCGTTACTTTTGAATCTTTGCCAAACCAACTTCCATTTTTGTCAAAATATAAGGTACCAAAAAGCCGGCCTTGACCAATGGTACGGGTAACGTCTTCTTCAAGTTCAGGTGAAGATTCCAAGTCAGTTTGGTTATAGATAGTATTGTACAAAGTCGCTTCAGCACTTAATTCTCCCCAAGGACGTATTACAGGGACTCGCAGGGTAGGAGCTAGGTGAAATCTCAGTGCTTTAGGTTCACTTTCTGCAGCATTGTCAAAATACGCAAACTCAGAGTTAAATTGAAATTCAAGGTAACGAGCTAGAGGGTAGGTACCATCGACTTTTATCTCTGGTAACGCTCTATAGGTTGTGATGTCTTCAGCAATAATGTCAAAGTCTCTCAAATAGAAGCTCGCGTTAAAGTTATCTCCTAAAAAATCGAGACCTAAGGTTCGCGATAAATGAGTGTCAGCTCGATTAAAAAAGTCGGAGCCCAAGTCAATGATATAGTTACTGTCGCTTACACCATTGAAATCGGCGTTAATAAACCATTTATCTGATAATTGCTGCTCATGGAAAAAGCGATAGAAATAGCGACTATCTCTGTCTTCTAAATCTGAATCTTCTGGTAGAAAATCTAAATTAATAGTACCTCTACTTGACTCAGTTAAATAACGAAACTCCGATTTTAACTGAAAGCCGCGAAGGGTTGTTAATCTAGGAGTCAGGGTTAAATCATAGTTAGGCGCAATGTTCCAATAAAAAGGTTGCTCTATATCTATGCCTGTTTGGCTTGAACTAGATATGTTGGGAAACAACAAACCCGTTTGGCGTTCAGTTCCCACTGGATATGCAAAATAAGGAAGGTAAAAAACAGGAACGTCTTTTACATAAAAGCGAGCATGCTTGGCTTCAGCGACGCTAGAACCTTCTTGAAAACTAATTTGAGAAGCTTTAATTTGCCAATCAACGTTAGTGAGTGGGCAGGTCGTAAAGGTGACGCCATTTAACGCAACTCCATCGCTTTCGCTTATATCAATTGACTTAGCGACACCTTGTCCACCAAACTCTGTGAGTTGGTATTCAGTATCAATAATTTCTAAAGAGCGAGTGAGAGAATCTACATCGATACTGGTACTTGTCACATTAAGTAAGTTATCTTTATAGTCCACGCCACCTTGAGCAATCACTCGGTTGCCATTATTCAGGACTGTAGCTGAATCAGCAGTTATAGAGGCAGTATCCGATAAAATTTCTACATCACCTTCAAATTTAGCTTCTTGGTTTGTTGTTAATGATGCGCGATCTGAAGACACTTTTACTTCGCCTTCTGGCATAAGCTGATTGGATTTGAATACAGTTATCGTGTTTTCGCATACAGCGTTATATTCAGATGCGTTGAGTTCGCTCGATAAAAAAGCGAATAGTGTGAACATCACACTTGTTTTGACTGACTTTACAAACTTATCCATTGAGCAAAAATGCGTACACACAG
>CAYUZL010000265.1:0-3642 GCA_964449725.1 uncultured Alteromonas sp.
ATATCGATTTGATTGGCAAAGTAACGGGTAATGACCGCACTTAGAAACAAAAAAATAGCGAATATAAAGAGGGCTTGCACTAATGACAGCGTACCAAAATAGAATAAGTGTAAACAAGACAGCACACAGGTTATCGCGCTAATAAGACTAAGTTTGTTCTTCAGTGATACGGGCATTAGAATGGAATACCAAATTTTTCTAAACGTCGGTACAAGGCCTGACGGCTTAACCCAAACTCTCTAGCAACTTTTGCTATCACACCGAAATTACGTTTCATTGCATCTTCGAGTTCCTCTTTATTCGGCTCGACTTTCGTTATTATGGGGTTACTGTTTGTCGTTTGATTAGCGCTATTTTGCATTGCAGCTTGAGACAAAAATGCTAAGTCATCGGGTTCAATAATACCTTGAGGTTTTAGTACTGAAAGTCGTTTGCACATGTTTTCAAGCTCACGTACGTTGCCCGGCCAGCTATGGGCTAATAGCATTTTCTCAGCTCTGATCGAGACATCTCGACGACTTAGAAAATGTTTAAACAAAGGGAGTATATCTTCTTTTCTTTTTGCTAACGATGCGACTGAAATTTCAATGACATTTAAACGGTAGTAAAGGTCTTCCCTGAAGTTACCCTGACTAATATCTTCAATTAAATTGGCATTGGTAGCACTGATAACACGCACATTTACTTTTTGTGTTTTAACTGAGCCAAGACGTTCAAATTCCCCTGTTTGAATTACTCTTAGCAGTTTGGTTTGTCCTTCATAGGACAAGTTACCTATTTCATCTAAAAATAGGGTGCCGCCGTTAGCGGCTTCAAAGCGGCCAATGCGTGTTTTGTTTGCGCCTGTGTAGGCTCCGGCTTCTGCTCCAAACAATTCAGCTTCGATTAAATTAGCGGGTAATGCGCCACAATTTACTTTGACAAAGGGTTGCTTGCTCAATGGTGACTGTGTATGAATCAGCTCTGCTATTTTTTCTTTTCCTGCACCATTTGCGCCTGTAATTAACACCGAGATATCGGACTGAGCAACTTGAATGGCCATATCCACGGTTTTTTGCATTTGCGCACTTTTATAAATTAGCCCAATAGTGTGTGCAGCTTGTTTGCTTGTGGCGTGAACGCTGTTTATATCATTGACCTGCTGGGCTTGTGTAAGTGTAGTGCCTAACTTAAGTAAGTTCGCTACCGTGGTAAGCAGTTTTCCGTCGTCCCAGGGTTTGGCAATATAATCCGCGGCTCCTGATTTTATTAATTCAACGGCGTGTTCTAAATCAGTCCAGGCTGTAATAAGGATTATTGGTAAGTTAGGGTTTAGTCGCCTTAATGCGGAAAAAAGCACCTTTCCTTCATCCCCTGAGGTGGTGTCTTTACTGAAATTCATATCTTGAATAACCAGCCCAATTTTTAGTCTGTCCACATAGGTTATGGCGTCTTCAGGGTTGGTTGTTGTGATTACATCGTAACCGTGAATTTCCAATAGTAACGACAGTGCCTGAAGCACTGCCGGTGTGTCGTCCACTATGAGTATTTTTTCCATGTGATTATGCTTTATTATATTGTTTTAGTTGCAATACTGGGTGATATTCTTGCTGCTTTACTAGCCGGCAATAAAACGGCTAGTTGACTTATAACAAGTATAAATAACGCAGATCCAAATATATAAATAACCTCAAGTTTCGGTAACTCATACAAAACCATTAATTGGTTACTTAACACTATGGCTACTCCTGTACCCGCGATAACACCAGAGATACTAACAAGGGCATTTTCTACCAAAAAGTACCTAATAATACTGGATTTTCTTGCCCCTAGAGCACGACGCGTACCTATTTGTTTTGTGCGTTTACTAATATTGAATGTTGTCATACCAAAGATACCTAAGGCGGTAACTAACATCAACATAACACTTAAACTGACTAACATTCGCAACATTAATATATCAGCCGAATTATAATTTGCCTTTGCCTCATCTAAACCAACAACACCTGAAACTACCCGTTGGTTGTATTGATCAATAAGGGTTTCTTCTACTTTCGACATGATTTCATCACGTAAATTTGCGGAAGTCCTTACTATATAGTTTTGATTTATTTCCGAAGTTAATGCAGGGAAAAAGATCATATTTTGCGGACGACTGTCACTAGGCCAAGGTCCCATGGCGGTTTCTATGACACCCACTATTTGAACAGGTTGATTGCCTACGTGCAGTAATTTACCTAAGCCATGAGCATCGGGGTAGAGTTCATTTAAGAAGGTGCGAGTGACTACAGCGACATTGGGTATGACTCGTTCACTGTTACGCACTATCTCATCGGGTAAAAATCCTCTGCCTTCTGCTATTTTTAACCCTAAGGTATCAAATATATGTTCGCCTCCGCTCGTATAAGCTGCTCGAACAGAGTTGTAATTTTCAGCGTCCGATTGATCCAAAGGTAGAGTTGAAAAAGACGATGCCGAACCACTTCCAGAGAGCGGTACTTCCGAGATGCCAATCGCATTAGTAACGCCAGGTATTGATTTCAGCAGGGTTTGGGTTTGTTCTACTTGTTTCGCTAAATCTGCGTTTTGACCAAAAGTGTAAACGCGAAATTTAAACACTTCGTCTTCTGGGTAACCGGTTTCGATGTTTAGGTATGAAACCCTGTCACTGATAATAAATACGGCATTGCTGACGATGGCAAGGGTGATCGTTATTTGTAGCAAGAGTAATATAGCGCCTAATTTTGAGCGCATTAATGCAGAAAAAATAGGTTTAATTTCAAACATAATTTGAGCCTTCTATTGAGTTTTCAAGCAAATGGCAGGGTTGGTTTTACATACTACCCACGCAGGATATAAACCCGCAAGAATACACGCCGTTATGGCAATAAGCGGTGCAGCTAAAAGCATACTCAGGTCCATTGTTGCTAGGTTGCTGTAATAACTGAATGTTTTGCGTACCCCCCACAAAGCCAATTGTGCGATGCCAATACCCATAATACCGCCAATGAAACCAAGGAATGAGACTTCAACAAGGTGTTGTAAAAACACTTGACGTTTACTCGCGCCTAGGGCTCGTCTTACTCCAATTTCAGATACGCGCTGTAAAAATTTGCCCAATAACAACCCCAGAATATTAGCCAGACAGACTGCTAGAAACATAAAACTAAGCCCGACTAAAATACGGTTGTCTTCAGTTATCACTTCTTTGTAATCAAGCCATTCACTTATGTTTCTCAGTGCAAAATGGGGCGTTGAACGTTCAAACCGTCTTCTCTTTGCCTCTGCTAGTAAATAGTTTTCTAAGTAACTTTCAACGGCGTTAACCTGTTCAGGGGTGGTTAGTAACATCCAAAATTGCCACCAGAATTGTTCTGAATTCATTAGCTCTTGGTAGGTGTTGACCTCTTGATATTTCCAACCGTTTGTATTTCCCCACGAGTCCAGCTCTAGTGCGGCCATTAGGGTGAAGGGGATGAATATGTCTTCAGATTTACCAAAAGTACTATTGTTTAAATCGTAATATTTAATATGAGAATCAATAGTGTTAAACACACCTACTATGGTGTAGGCAATGTTGTTTAATATAACTTGTTTGCCTACAGAGTTTTCACCGTTAAATAAGGTATCGTTGAGTGACGAGCTTATTGCCGTAACATATTC
>CAYUZL010000266.1:0-5132 GCA_964449725.1 uncultured Alteromonas sp.
ATGTGTGGAATTAGCAAAAGACATAACCGTGCTCTACCGCACAACATTGAAAGATATTGAACAGCTCGATAAAGCCGCACAAAAGTGCCAAACTGCAGCAAACGACTTACGTTTGTGTTTTCCGGTTAACCCCAAACGAGGGAATTGGCACGACGCATTGCAAGATGAAGAGATCAGTTTACAAATTGAAAAGCTAAAATCTGCACTCAGTATTGTGTATGAAGTGGCAAAAATACACCTTGGAAGAGACAAAGAGCTAGACGCAATTTTTGAGCGTGTCGTGTTGCTACGAATGAATTTGGATTCAGTATGTAATACTGAAAAACTAGGTGTGAGCTTATGGTATGAAACGACGCAAAGACATATTGTTCTGCATTTAACGCCGCTTTCTATTTCTGCTAAATTTCGCCAAATTATGGATGATTCGGACAGAGCATGGATTTTTACCTCTGCAACACTGATAGTGGGGGGCAAGTTTGATCATTTTCAACGTCGGATGGGGTTAGATGCCGCCCATACGTTAGGGTTGGAAAGTCCATTCAATTATGAAGAACAAGCTTTATTATGCGTACCTCGACATATTCCTGAACCCAGTAACCCTAAGAGTTTTGAGTCCTTGTTAAGCATTTCATTGTCTTTGATAAAAAGCAGTAAAGGGCGGTGTTTTTTACTGTTTACAAGCCACTATGTGTTGAGGAAAATGGCAGAAGCTTTAGCGGATAAGGTGGACAACACCTTGTTAGTTCAAGGTTCGACGACGAAAAGAGCATTATTGCAACAGTTTGTCGATGAGCCTGATGCGGTATTATTAGGCACTGGCGCTTTTTGGGAAGGCGTCGATGTCAGGGGCGACGCATTGGTTTGTGTACTGATTGATAAACTGCCTTTTGCTGCGCCAGATGACCCTTTACTACAAGCTAGAATAGAAGACTGTAAAAAAAGGGGGGCAAACCCTTTTGCTAATATTCAGATCCCTCAAGCGGTTATTAGTCTTAAACAGGGCGCAGGGCGATTGATTCGAGACAGTGGTGATAAAGGCGTTTTAGTGATTTGCGATACGCGTTTGGTGACGCACAATTACGGTAAGACCTTTTTATCAAGTTTGCCGACTATGCGGCGGACTCGAGACTTAAATCAAGTGACTTCTTTTTTGGAAAAACTATGAAACAGTTTAATTTACTCGCTATTGATACGTCGATGGAAGCCTGTTCTGCTTCTGTTCTTATTGATGGTAAACAATACAGTGCGTATGAAGAATGTCCTCAGCAGCACAGTCAGAAAATCCTTCCAATGATTGATGGGTTATTAAGTGAGTGTGGGGCGAAAATTGCTGATATGGATTATTTGGTATTTGGAAGAGGGCCGGGTAGCTTTACTGGCGTGAGAATAGCCTGTGGTATTGTTCAAGGCTTGGCCTTTGGCGCAAATAAACGAGTTATCGGTATCAGTACCTTAGCTGCCATGGCGCAAACATCAGAAGAAAAAAGAATTTCTGTGGCATCTGATGCCCGCATGGGTGAAGTTTATTATGGTGAATATGAACGTTGTGCGCAGGGCCACTTAATCTGTTTAAATGAAAGTGTTATTCCACCTTCAATGGCACTTGAGTCGATGCAAGCCTTTAATCCTAATGGAATATCCGGTTCTGGTTGGCATGCTTATCCCGAATTTGCTGAGGTCGTTAAATCTCATCAGGCCACCACCGCTTTTCCTCATGCAGAGAAAATGATACAGCTCGCTTTAACTGAGTTGCAAAACACAACTGACAAACTTATTGGTATGGACGCCAGTGAGTTGGAGCCTGTTTATTTACGAGATAAAGTTACGTGGAAGAAGTTACCAGGTAAAGAATAGTTGGTTCAGTAAGTGGGTATACTATTTGCTTTATTTTTCAGTTTATAGTTAAGCGACAAATGATTGCTCGCTCTGAATTGGCTCAAATAAAAATTTTATGACCACGATTAATACCGGCGTTAGTAATGCGTTGTTATCTCCGCAAGCTCCTAGAAGGCAGGCCGTTGATACAAGCAACAATCAGACTGAGGCTGTGGCCCCAACGCAGCCAGTTTCTCAAGTCAATTTCGGAAGCGGTTTTTCACAGACGTTTTCTCCAGAATTACTTTCCCCGGAACCCGCCAACAAGGCGCTAAGTCAGTATTTAGCCGTACAAAATACAGAAAGAAGGGAACAAGTTCAGCAGTTATTCGGTCTAGATATTTATGCTTGAGATTAATTTGTATGAATTTTGTGAACGATTCAGGTTCCATTCATGCAAAAAGGTTTAGTAATATACTATTTCCCAGTTCAATTTTAGAGGACTTACCCATGCGTTTCATTTGGATCGGATTCATCGCGTTTCTTTCTGGTTGTGCTATTGTGCCAGAAAATATTCAAATAGCTGATGAAAATCAGCTAGTTACATATGAACAAGTGCTGGCGACAGGTGATGGCGCTTTAACTAAGCCCGCCCGTTGGGGGGGATTGATTGCAAATGTAGAAAATTTAGAAAGTGGATCTGTAGTAGAGGTCGTGAGTTTTCCTCTAAATCATTATGGAAAACCTAGCGTTGGAGGAGAAAGCGTTGGCCGTTTCAAAGTTAAAATGAGTGATTTTCTCGATCCAATCGTATTTGAATCTGGTCGGGTTATTACCTTTACTGGGGTTGTTGATAAACCATTAGAAGGAGTTATTGGTGAACAAAATTATGTGTACCCTACGCTGCAAGGAAATAGCTTTCATTTATGGCGTAAGGAAACTGTTTACAACGTGACGAATCTAAGTGTTGGTTTTGGTGGATTTCATAGTGGTTTTTACGGGCCTCGCTTTGGTGGGCGTTACTATGGTGGAAATCGATATGGTCACGGAGTTCGAAGTGGTCATGGCCGTTCTAGAGTAAGAGTGGTTGAAAGTGCGCCGAGTGCCTCGCCTCGTTCTACTCGTGCTAGTTCGAGACCTTATCAAGGACGCCGCTCAAATCAATCAGATCGTATAGAAAAGTAAATAGTTAAAAAATTAAAGGTTTAAAGCGGCAATATAATGCCGCTTTTTTTATGGGTAGAGGTCAGTTAATGCCATCACCAACAGAGTGGGAAATTGAATTAGGTTACATCACTTTAAGAGGCGTAAGGATCAAACAGGAAAAGGCCAAACGAACGGTTATTGCATTACATGGCTACTTAGACAATGCCAATAGTATGATAGATCTACATCAGGCATTTCCAAATGATGATTTCATTGCACTAGATTTCGCTGGGCATGGAAAATCTGAGCATAGACCTGAAGGTTGCCACTACAATCAACTGGATTATGTTCAAGATTTACATCAGGTTATTAATGCGCTTTCTCTTAATACAGTTGTTTTGATAGGGCACTCTTTAGGTGGAATTATCGCGAGTACCTATGCTGCGCTATACCCTAGTGTTGTGATCGCACTGATTAATATTGACTCTTTTGGACCATTAACGAAGCCTGCAAATACAAGTGCCGAACAACTTCGCGATGCATTGCATTCAAGATCGAAGAAAATGAATGTGAAAAAGAGCAAAAAAGCCGATTTAAATCGGGCTTCTGTCACGCGCGCAAGAAAAACAGATCTGCAAGAATCACTATGTCGTTTTATACTTGAAAGAAATATACGACTAGATGCCAGCGGTGAACAATTTTGGGCTAGTGATCCTCGATTGGTAACTCAGTCACTTTTGAGGCTTACCGAAGAGCAGGCAGAAAATATCATGACTCATATTGTTTGTCCGACTCTTGTTATTGCTTCTTCAACCAGTATTAAGCGAATGGATACTGTCTTTCAGAAAAGGAAAATGTGGGTTACTCACGCAAATTTAACGTTAATTGACGGAGGCCATCACCTTCATCTAGAAAAGCATAAAGAAACTGTATTGAATATCACAGAGTTTATAAGGCATTTATAAGAGATAGCGTTTATCTTTACGTTGGCATCTTATACTATGTGCGAGTTTACCTATAGCGGTATAGAAAGCTAAATAAAGCGCTTTCGATTTACACAACATTTTATTACAGAGGTTTGGGATGGAAAAAAGCTGGCTTGAGCATTACGACCCACGGGTTAGTAGCGAAATAAATATTGATAAATATGCGTCTATTGTCGATATTTTCAATCAGTCAGTTGAGCGTTATCAAGATTCCATTGCCTATATTAATATGGGATGTTCTCTTTCTTTCAACGAACTTGATAGGTTATCAACACAGTTTGCCGCGTATTTACAAAAGTCTGGATTAAAAGCGGGAGATCCTGTTGCCATCATGATGCCCAATCTTTTGCAATATCCAGTTGCAATGTTTGGTATTTTGAAAGCGGGAATGGTAGTCGTCAACGTTAACCCTTTGTACACAGCAAGAGAATTAAAACATCAATTAAATGATTCCGGTGCGAAAGCCATAGTGATTGTCGACAACTTTGCCTGCACTTTGGAAAGCGTACTGAAAGAAACGAAAGTTGAAGATGTATTTCTAACCTCAATTGGCGACATGCAACCCTTACTTAAACGTTGGGTAGTGAATGCCGTCATCAAGTATGTGAAAAAAATGGTACCAGCCTATTCGTTGCCAACGGCTAAATCCTTTACCTCTGTGGTTAATGAAACTCATGTTTCCGATTTTGTAAAACCAGACTTGAATCATGATTCCCTTGCTTTCTTACAGTATACCGGAGGTACAACCGGTGTTTCGAAAGGCGCAATGCTGACGCATAAAAACATGATTGCTAATTTGGAACAAGTGTCTGAAATTTTGGAAACGGTCATTGAACCGGGAAAAGATGTAGTTGTTACCGCACTGCCTCTCTACCATATCTTCGCTTTAACGGCGAACTGCTTACTTTTCTTGAAATACGGTTGCCAGAATTTGTTAATCACCAACCCTAGAGACATGACAGGCTTTGTTAACGAGTTGAGTAAATACCCTTTCACTATTCTTCCTGGCGTTAATACCTTGTTTAACGGTTTATTAAATACACCAGGATTTGCTGAATTAGATTTCTCTAATTTTAAATTCGGTCTGGGCGGTGGTATGGCGGTGCAGCGTCCAGTTGCCGAAAAATGGGAAGCCGTTACGAAAACCGTTTTGTTGGAAGGGTATGGCCTTACTGAATGTAGCCC
>CAYUZL010000267.1:0-3827 GCA_964449725.1 uncultured Alteromonas sp.
GTTGTGCTTCAGGTAAACAAGCATGGAAAAAGTATGGATTTACTTTACTTATTTCAGCCAGTATTAATGCGTTTTTTCTTATGGGGGCAAAATGAGTAAAGGGTTTTTAAGGCGTTTAACTGAAGCCCATAGTTGGCTTGGCCTGTGTATATCAGGTGTTCTTTTTGTGGTGTTTTTTGCAGGTTCAATTTCGTTGTTTAGAGATGAAATAAAGCAATGGGCACAGCAACCTCATTTCCCTTTATCTGAAACAGTAACGGATGATAAAAAAAAACTGCCCGTAAGTAAGGTTATTGATATTGCCAAAGGTGGGGTGGAGCACATTGATCCCGAAGGACGTATTAATGTTAATTCGCCTAAGAAGCACTTACCCTATTTTGACGTAAGTGTTGAACTTTTGGAGGATGAAGACAGAGCACGACGGGTGAACTTTTTAGTTGACCCCTATAGCGGAGCTAAATTTGAAACTCATGATGATTTTGAGTTGTCTGATTTCATTTATGAGCTGCACACAGAGTTAAATATCCCTACGGGTACTTACATTGTGGGTTTTGTTACTTTGTTTCTGTTTTTCGCCGTGGTATCAGGTATTTTCATTCACGCACGCAAACTGGTTACCAACTTTTTTAAATACCGCCACGACAATCAAACTCGAAGTAAATTATTAGACATACATAATGTTATTGGCGTTATGAGTATTCCTTTCACGTTAATGTACGCAATGAGCGGGCTCATCTTTAACCTTATTATTATATATCAAATTGCATTTGCGGTAGTGCTATACAAAGGCGACCAAGATGCATTATTACATGATGCTGGTGTTCAAGTTGTTAACCCAAAGTGGCAAGACAAGCCATTAGAGCGCCATGAATTAGATGTTCTATTTGCTAAAACATCAGAGCAATATGGTCAGGATCCTTACCTTACACAAGTATTTAACTATTCAGATGATAGCGCTGTTGTTCGTTTTTTTGTGAGAGAAAAAAATAGCTTAACCATTATTAATGACATCAGTTACAACCTTAAAGACAGCTCTGTTAATACCCAGTATGACGCTGAACATGGCAATGCATTAAGAGAAGGCTTGAGTGTATTTTCAAGGCTACATTTTGCAGACTTTGCAGGTGTTGATATCCGCATTTTGTATTTCATTTTGGGAATGGCAGTATGCGGGCTCATTGTGACAGGTAACTTATTATGGATAAAAAAACGAGAGAAACAGCGCGGTCAATCTGCAAGAACATTAGATTTCGTTAAGTGTTTTACGGTTTGGTCTGCAGGAGGCGTTGTTTTGGCTACATCAGTTGCGTTTTTCGTCGAGCGAGTTTTGCCTATTAGCTTGCTAAATCGCGCTGATTACATGGCAAGTAGTTTTGTGGTGACCCTTGCCTTAAGTGCAGTAGTGCTGTGTTTTAAATTTCATAAGATCACCTTACTCAGTTGGTTTTTACGTGCTTCTGGGGGCTTATGTGTTGTAACTGTTGCATGTGGTTGGGTAATGTTTAGTGATGAAAACCTTATACTTTGGTCACAAGGAATAACGGATGTTTTCGCCGTTGATATAGGTTTATTACTTTCCGCTACATTATTAGTATTCATGGGAAACAAATTGATTGATACTACCTCTGAAACGAATAATTTAAACGTCGCAAAGGTTCTGGTGTCATAATTTAATTCTAAAAAAGGCTGGAAGATGGCTTCGTTTCCAGCCTTAAAATTAGCATTTTAAAACAAACACCTGCACCATTTCTTCAACCGGCCCTAGTAAACAAGCTTCAATTTTAAGTTATCGACAACTTTGATTTCACCAGATTGTGTGATGGTGTTGTTGTCTGGTTTTTGTCCTTTAGCACCCCATAACACGGCAATCAATTGCACAGGGTTGTCGGTGAACGTATTGTTTTTAAGGGAAACATTAACAATACCTCGGTTTTTTATCAGTATTTTATCTTTTTGGCTTCCACCTGAATGAGTGACGGTATTGTTTTCGAATACCAAATTGCCACCAATGGTTGATTCATCATACCCACCTCGGTGATAGTCCAAAATGACACCGTCTATATGGTCAAATTCAGTATTTTTTACAGTTAGAAACTCTACGTTATAGTCACCTTTGTCTTTAGTCTCTTTGTTTAAAATAAAACCATTTTTATTGTTTTTAATTGTAGAATCAATAACACGGATAGAGTCTGAAAAAGAGCCTCTAGAAACTTCAAGCACATTAATGAAGTTATAAATCTCACTATTTCGAATAGATAAATTGTAGGCTTTCGACATGTTTTTATCTAAGGTTGTAAAGGCGTTCTGTTTGTTGTTTCCTTTTAGAATTACATTATCTAAATACAAAGACCCTTTGGGCTGCAAAGAAAAGCCTGTGCGTTTGCTGTTAAAGTGTATTGTCGATTTATCATTTTTATCCGCAGAACGAATATGAATTTCTTTGTTTATGGTCAGAGGTTGTTTTACAACGTAAGTTTTTGATGCAAGAACGATTTCATCGCCAGACTTTGCGTCTTTAATCGCGTTTGCTAATTCTTTGGATGTGTTAACTTTAAATGTAGTGATTTCTTTAGCTACTTTTTCTGTATTGAACCAGTTTGTACCGTATTTCGCTTTGTCAATAAACGGAACATCATTATGAACTGGGCCGACAACTGCACCAACATTGTCGTTTTCTAACCGGGAATGGCCGAGTATGTCGGTAGTAATTTTTTCGAAATCAAAGCCCTGATAAAGATCACTAGTATTGACAGCTGGATAACTCAAATAGTGTGAGTGATTTACCATAGTTAGGGCTTTAGTAGTGAGCCCATCTTTTGCTATATCCGTTTTGTTGCTGTGATTTGAAATATTGTTCTTGAATGTTACGCCGTCTACTTTGTCATAGTGGTAAATCGGGTACTCAGCGGGTTCTGAGTTATAAATAAGGTTATTGGCGAAAATGGTTCTAATGGGTCTTGCTGAACGAATTTCTGACTTTGGTAGGACTCCACTTTGGTCAATATTTGATCCGACACTAAAGTGCCATGGTGTGGGAGAGTCAATCCAAGAATTATATGCAATAACTGCATCAGTGACTTGGTTGTAACGATTAAGAGGTGACTTTGGAATACCGTTCATCACAGCAATAGGAGCTCGGAATTTCTTACCTGTTAGTTTGTAAAAATAGTTATTGGTAATCCAATGACCTGTATTGATAACCCTGATACCACCAAAAAATTCTGACTCACCATTGCCAATAAATACATTGCCATCAATGGTCGCATAATTACCGTGACGCAATACCAGAGAACCTTCACTTTCAAAAAAGACGTTATTCTTAAACTGATTATAGTTTGATTTACTTGAAATGATTTCTACTTCACCATTGCAGCGGTCGAAAAAGTTGTTTTCAACATTGGTAAAAGAAGGTGTGATAGACGTACTGCTGTCACCAATTTGCATGGTTTCCCCATGAGGGCCTCCTTTTCTTGGTCGTGGACCAAAGTGGTTGTTGACTATTTGATGGTAATTATTGACGTGTTGATTGCCCTTCAACTGCACCATGATTGTAGGGCCAAAATTAGATTTTCCGGCAATATAACTATGGCTTAACTCATTATGTTGGCCCCAAAACTCTACCCAATGATCTGTGTCTTCACGGTTGAGTTGGGTAAACTCTTCAATCACGCTATTGGTGACTTTTGAATGAAAAGCAATATGCTCGTCGTCAATTTTGAACCGTATTACTTGTCTTGTAGGCGTATAACCATTACGGAAGTGCAGCCCATCAACACTAAGGTAAGTACCGCCGATTTGGAAATTCGACTGTACTTCAATAAACAAAC
>CAYUZL010000268.1:0-3036 GCA_964449725.1 uncultured Alteromonas sp.
AAAATCATGTTAGATGTATTGCCAGACTGTCTGGTTACACCGTTCACGTCTAGGTGAAAAGACAGGGTCGACATGGTATCTGGTGATACCGGTATAAAGGGAGAAATAGGACAACTCGCATCGAAGGATTTGGATTTTTCCCATGGATGTCCCTTTTCTTTACACTTAGCTTGGATATCTCGTAAGGTTAGATCCAATGCCAAGCCCACGCCCCAAATTTGGTTATTTATATCTAAATCAGTATGCCGATTGATGGTCTGTTTAACGAGTAGAGCGACTTCAATTTCATTGTGACACTCTCCCTTATCGATAGGAATTTCAATAGGAAGAGAGGCATCAACCAGTGACGTACTCGGCTTCATAAACAGCATAGGAGAACGGGTTTTCGTCGACGCCATTTCTTGTATATGTTCTGCGTAGTTTTGTCCCACACAAATAACCTTCCCCACAGGAAGGTCGATAGTATTGCCGTCAATGTCTTGAAATGACTTAAACAATTTCATCTATAGGCCTTTTTTAATTCTTTCACTTAAATATGACACGGATATGCCAAAATAGCTTGAACGATTCCAGCGCATGAGTGTTTGAAAGTTGTCATAAACCAAATAGTGCCTGCCGGTTTCTCCATCGGGCATCAGTAGCCACGCCTTAATCGGCACATTGGGTAATGGTTGACCATCATAACGAGTAACATTGAATTCCCCCCATCTATGTATTGGTTTACTTAAGCTCTTATCTAAACCTACAACTGAAGAATCTGTCACTGCACTGGCGTCTACTTGACGACCCCATGTGTATTCATCATTCCAGCCGTGCTGTTTTAAAAAATTAGCAATTGAAGCCAATACGTCTGGTACTGAATTCCAAATATCTTTTTGCCCGTCGTTATCATAATCAACGGCGTAAGCCAAAAAGTTAGCAGGCATAAATTGAGATTGCCCCATCGCTCCCGCCCAAGAACCATTGAATGCTTCTAGGTTGATATGTCCTTCTTGTAAAATAGTTAAAGCCGCAAAAAATTGCGTTTTAAATAAGGCTTCTCTGCGTCCTTCAAAAGCTAATGAAGCAAGCGAACTCAACACAGGGTGTTTGCCTTGAATTTTACCAAAGTTGGATTCATTTCCCCACAATGCAACAATAAAACGCCCTTGAACTCCGAAATCTTGTTCAACCTGTTTTATTAGTTCTTTATGAGTCTGGTACAAAGATACCGCCTGTTCAACTTTCCAATCTGGTACCCGTGTAGACAAGTAATCAGATAAGGTAATACGTTTCTCAGGTTGATTTTTATCGGCTTTTACCACAGTTGGTCGAAAAGCTATTGATGCCTTTGCTTGAGTTAAAATATCTTCACTGAAACCTTTTTCTTTTGCTTCTATAAATAACTGTTCCACGTAAAGAGCGAATTCGGCTTCCTTCTGGGCAAATGCATTGCTTGAAAAAACATAAAATGAAACGAAGTAAATCCAAAGCGTTACGCCTTTTTTCATTTTAAAACTCCTTTTTAGGAGGCATGGCATCAAGCCCTAAAGCACTGCGATGTTCATGCAGAAGATTCTCTTCTTTTTCTGGCAATTGTAAAAAATAGCCCTGCTCTCGAATTCCTTTAATAAGGTCGTGGTGAGACACTCTATTGAAGTTTTTTTCGTTGTTTAAAGGGAGCATCATCACTAACTCCGGCTTACCCAATTCCTGCATTAAACCTTCAGGGATGCGTTCGAAATGACCTTTTTTCTCGACAAACAAATAAACGCCGGTTTTACGGCGTGTTTTGTACACAACACAATATTTCATTTTTAGCCTACAAATTTAACGCTTGAAGATGTGGCTGAAAAAGCGCTTTACGCCAGCCCGTCATTAGATCGGGAGTCAGCCCTTGTACTTTGTATTCATCAATAGGCAGCCAGTGGTATTTTAGCACTTGGTGCAACTGCTTTTTAGAGCTTAAAATTTCTGTAGGGATACCCGTTTCAGAAGAAATTTTGTCTAAAATGGTCTTCAAACTTGCCATTGTCGCTTTATATTTTGAAAACTCAGACAAACGTTTTACTGGATCAGGAATAATATTTTTATTATTCTCGGCGTCACTTAATGCTTGGTTAACAATCTGTATAGCATTCCCCCCCGTCATTCTAACTTCTTGTGGAGTCAGTGCTGAGAGCTTTGATAGTGCTGTTTTACTGGTTGGCATTATCATAGCAATGTTGACCATTGAGCCTTCTTTTAAGACAAAGTTTAAAGCCATGTCACGAGCTCGTGCTCGTTCTAGTCGCCACTTAGCTAAATATTTCAATGTTAAAAGAGACTCTCCTCTCAATTTCCAATTATTTTTTATGAGTAAATAAGCAAATTCACTAGGAAAATGAGCGGCTTTTTTACTGGATAAGAGTTCTGCCTCTGACAAAACTATACGATTTTGCTCTTCAGATAATTGCGTTATCAACTTTTCATAAATATCGTATAAATAAATCACGTCATTTGCCGCATAAACTAATTGCTTTGCGCTTAATGGTCGAGCCAACCAATCGGTTCGTGACTCCCCTTTATCCAATTCAATACCAAGCATAGTCTTCACAAGGTTGGCATAGCCCACCGTTGCGCCTAAACCACATAATTGCGCCGCAAACTGGGTATCAAAAAGTGGAGAAGGAAGTACGTTAAAAGCAGTAATAAATGCCTCTAAATCTTCAGAGCAGGCATGCAGAACCTTAATACAATTTTGATTTGTCAGTAAATCGATAAGAGGCTGGTGATTATCAATGCACGTTGGATCAATCAATGACACTGTATCGCCATCATTAAGTTGAATAAGCCCCAATTGCGGAGTCAAGGTTCGAGTGCGAACAAATTCCGTATCTAAAATGACAAAGTTTTTTTGTTGAGCGCGGTCACATACGCTTTTTAACTCACTCGAACTTGTGATTAATTCAGTCACGCAACTCTCTTCTTAAAATTTTACCTACATTGGTTTTCGGTAGCTCATCTTTAAACACTATAGATTTAGGTACCTTATACCCAGTTAAATGCTGTTTACAG
>CAYUZL010000269.1:0-5750 GCA_964449725.1 uncultured Alteromonas sp.
TCATTCGGGAGAGGAGATAAAGAAACTATAGGTAGCCATTGGTGAATATGAGCTTGTACAGAAGAAAAGGCAACACCTTCAGCAGCGTAAACGCGCAAAGCGGTATTGGTTACGTTTTGGCTTTCAAAACTGTCATCAAGGACAATTGAAGCTAATGGGGTATTTGAGTATTCATCTTGTGAAAACGAAAAAGTTGACCAAAAAAGCGCAAATATTAGTCCGTAAACTACGTGTTGAGCCCTCATCATAAAATCCATTCACCTAGAGAGTAAAACGAGTTATACCTTCATGAAGAGCTTATGTCTATTGAACTTTTAGCTACTACACGACAGTTGTGAATTTTGTGAGGCTGCTATGTCGGTTAACCAGTTCATATCATCAGCCGGTTGAATGAAAGGTTGAGAGTAACAATTAACTGCTTTTTGAACAGTTTCCCAATCATTTCCCTCAGCCATAGCGATTAATTTATCTAAATGGCTCGTTCTTGGAATAAGTAAAGGGTTCACGCTTTTCATACTGCTAAATGTGTCAGCTGAAGCGTCGTGATAGGTAGGCCACCATTCATCTAATGATTGAATATCGTTTAGGTTATTGCGTAGCACGTTAAGATCATTTGCAGCCCTAGCTTGGCTAAGCCATACAAAAGCTTGATTATAATCAAGGGATTGAGCAGCTATGGCTTGTAAGAATGACAATGCAATGGGCCAGTTTTTGTCAATGCTATGTTCGTCTGAGCCAAGCCCCATACGATCAAGCATAGAAGATCGGTATTGTTGAACCATAATCGGCTCATACGTATCTAAAATTGATTGGCGGGTGGGTTTATCTATATAGCGACTAAAACCTTCTGATAAAGCATAGCAATTCCATAGACCGATATTAGGTTGTTGATCAAAAGCATACCGCCCTTGATGATCAGAATGATTTAACACTGCATTTTGTTTAAACGCACCCTGAAATGCGTAGGGGCCGTAGTCGAAGGTGAGCCCGTGAATTGACATATTGTCGGTGTTCATGACGCCATGAATGAACCCATAGGCTTGCCACAAGGCAACTAAACGTGCGGTGCGTTTTACGATAGCGCTAAGCAGCGCACTATGAGGTGATTCACTTTCACTACACGACTGAAAATGATGGGTTAAACAAAATGTCATTAAGCGGTCTAAGATTTCGGGTTTGTCAGCGTAATAAAAATATTCAAAGTGACCAAAGCGAATGTGGCTTGGTGCTGTGCGGATCATCATTGCAGCAGGTTCAACGGTTTCCCGCCTTACATTTGATTGACTGCTAATCAAACACAAAGAGCGAGTACTAGGAATACCTAACGCATGGAGTGCTTCACCGCCAATGTATTCTCTTAATGTAGAGCGTAAAACCGCACGACCATCAGCAAATCGAGAATAAGGGGTTTGTCCCGCACCTTTTAAATGCAAATCGACCAATACGTTTTTATTGTTAAGCACTTCTCCTAACAATAAACCTCTGCCGTCACCGAGTTCTGGGTTCCATGAACCAAACTGATGGCCACCGTATTTTTGTGCTACCGCATTTTTAGCAATAGCTGAATCACTAGAAAATACACTAGGGACTAGGTTGTCCATTGATTGCATACTCTCGGGCAATGACAAAGTGTCGGCAAGGACGCTATTAAAAAGTTGTCCCTTCATGTTCGACAATGGGCTGGGCGCAACAGCGGATACTGCGTCAGGGAGAGCATCGGCAAAGTAACGTTTAATCGACATAATTAGGTCCAGTTAGAAAATATTAGCTTGCAGCGTATTCTTCAATAAGGGTTAAGAAGGCAGAACCATAGCGTTCTAGTTTAGTCTCGCCGACCCCAGATACGCTAAGCATATCACGCTTGCTCATAGGTAACTTTTGTACCATATCGATAAGGGTTGCATCACTGAAAATCACAAAAGGAGGAACATTGTGTTCATCGGCAATCGCTTTTCGCAGGTGTTTCATTCGTGCAAACAGCGCCTTATCGTATTCTTTGGTTTCAGCGGCTTTGGTTGATTTCACATCCAATCTTGGCAGTGCCAATTGAATAGCGTTTTCACCTTTTAGTACTGGCCTTGCGGCTTCTGTTAACCTTAAGGCTGCATGGGCTTCAAGGTCAACGCGAATAATCCCCTTGTGAATGAGCTGATTTATAATGCTATGCCAATAGGCATCCGGCTTGTCTTTACCAATGCCGTGAGTGGTTAATTCAACATGTTCAGGGTTTAGTCTTTGGTGTTTCTTCCCTCTGATGATATCAATTATATATTGGGTGGGCGCACATTGGCCTATTCGAAAAATACAAGAAAGTACTTTTTGTGCGGTTTCTAAACCATCAAAAAGCGTGGGCGGATCTAAACAAATATCGCAGTTTCCACATGACTTATTGGCAAACTCTGAGAAATAATTCAGCAGTACCATGCGTCGGCAAGTTAGTGCATCTCCAAAGGCTTCCATCGCTTCAAATTTTTGTAGGCATACAGCAAGGCGTTCGTTGTTTTCACCTTGTTCTATCCATTGCTTAACACGCGCTGCATCTTTTTCGTCAAATAGCAGTAAGGCTTCAGAGGGCAGGCCATCTCTGCCTGCTCGACCGGTTTCTTGGTAATAATTTTCAATAGAACGAGGCACGTCGTGATGAACGACATAGCGCACATTGGATTTATTTATTCCCATACCAAAGGCAACGGTAGCAACCACGACTTGTATGCCGTCGGTTAAAAATTGACGTTGTACCCAAGCCCGTTCGTCATTGTCCATACCCGCGTGATAAGCCGCACTGCGAATGCCTCTTTTTTTCAACTTGTCGGCGATATCGTCTACTTTCGCGCGGCTATTACAATAAATGATGCCGCTGCTGTCTTGTTGAGCAACGTACTTAGCCACTTGTTCAAAGGGTTTGTATTTTTGTAAAACGCGATAGTGGATGTTGGGCCTATCGAAACTACCTTTATAGATATAAGGCTCGTCTAACCCTAATTGTTGCACAATGTCGCTTTGCGTTGAGGTGTCAGCGGTTGCGGTTAGCGCGATCATCGGCACATTAGGGTAATGTTGTTTTAACTGATACAGCCCACGGTAATCAGCTCTAAAGTCGTGGCCCCAATGAGATACACAATGGGCTTCATCTATGGCAATTAAAGCCACTTTATTCGATGCCAATAGCGACCGAAAACTGTATTGCAGCGCTTTTTCAGGTGAAACGTAAAGTAAATCTAAAGTCTTATTCTGAATGGACTCGATAATTTCTTGTTGAGTTTCAGCGGATTGAGATGAGTTTAAAAATGCGGCCTTCACACCGAGTTCGGTGACTTGCTCCACTTGATCTTGCATCAAGGAAATTAATGGAGAAATTACTAGGGTCAACCCATCTAGCAAGGTAGCGGGGAGTTGATAGCACAATGATTTACCCCCACCAGTGGGCATAAGTACCAGCACGTCTTTACCGGCGATAATTTGGTCGATAACTGTTTGCTGACCATCGCGAAATGCATCGTATCCGAAAATCGATTTTAACGCAGATAAGCTAGGTGTAGAGGAAGTGAGTGCTGTCATGGGTATAGTGTACGGATTTTGGCGATTAGAATCACTGTACAAAAGGAATAAAAAGGTAAATTATTGCCCTTTAACTGGTGCAGTAAACGCGATTGCGACCTTCTCGTTTTACTTTGTACAATAAGTCGTCAGCGGCTGAAAGTAATTCTTCTACTTCTAGGTGGGCACCGAAAGCTACGCCAATACTTGCAGTAATAAATAATTTTTCGTTATTCCACACTACGTGAGACTGTTCTATTGTTTTTCGCAAAAGCTCAATTTCTTTCATAGCATCACTGTTTTCAATATCATTTAAGTAAATGCAAAATTCTTCACCGCCAAAGCGCGCAATCTGGACATGAGAAAATGATTCTTGAAGTAACGTGGCAATATGTTTTAACACCGCATCACCAGCATCGTGCCCATAGGTATCGTTAACATTTTTAAAATGATCTAAGTCAATTAAGGCTAATGCTTGTCGTTGCTTTTTACTGGCAGACAATTTGTTTATGGCATAGAAGAAGTGGCGCCTGTTGGGGAGGCCTGTTAAATAGTCTTGGTTTGCTGTTTGTCGAATAACCGCTACATGTTCAATGGCTTCCAGCATTTGCATTATTTTAAGTAGAAATTCTTCATGGCCAAAGGGCAAATTGAAAAAGTCTGTCGCACCACACTTAATAAAGTGAGCAGCAGTAAAATCTGAGGGCTTATAAGAAATACCAACAATAGCTAATTCGTCTTTTGGCGAACCTTTGCGAATATCTGCAATAAATTCAGACAAATCTTTTTCGCTGTCTGCATCTAGCATCATTAGCTGAATATCAGAGTTGTCGGCCAGTAATTTCCGAGTTTGTTGCTCACTTTGGGATATATATCCCTTGAACCCATGACGTTGTAATAAGGGTTTTGTCAAGGTGACGGTTTTATTGCTATTGGACTGTAAAATTACGCCGATTTGTTTATTTTTATTTAACCTCTGTAACAAGCGCTGAAGGTAATCAGCGGTTTGCGCATTCTCTAATCCCACATAATCAACTATGTCGTACTGTAATACGTGTTCTCGAATATCGCTTTGCATCGTTGCCGATAAAGCTATGGTTGGCATGGACATAGAGGTGAAAAAGTCGATAGCCTCAAAAGGAGGGGCATCCACTTGCATATGACTGGCTAGTACACATAGTAAGGCTTCCGGTACACTGTCAAAATAGGTGTTCTTTGCATCGTTTAGCGAATAGGCACGAATAGGGTTTAGCCCTGCTTGTTCGACCAAGCGAGCCAAGATAGTAGCGATTCGGGGTTGGCTTTCAACTATTAGTACGTCGTGTTGCATGAGTGCTTTCTATTTTTATTCAGATAAAACAGTAATATCAATCATTAGACAGGTCGGGCGATACACTGTATTTTCATTTTATATTTGCAATATAGCTTATTTCAGCAAAAAAGTTCGAACCTTAAGGTATTAATAGTGATTAAAGATACATTTAAACTGCTCATCATGAGTATTTTGTGTTGGACTCCAGTGTTTTCTTATGGAAGTGAAACAAACGAGTTCTCCTCTTTACTTGAAGCGCATTGGACGAACGTCGAAAAAGAACAGGTGTTTTTTCGCAGAGATCCCGACGTTTTTCGTATGAATGGGTTGTTGCCAGATTTTAGTGATAAGGGCATAGCGCGAAGACAAGCATTTAACCAGCTCATGCTTGAAAAGATGGCAAATATCGATAGCGCACAGCTGTCGCCCGCTGATCAGGTGAGCTATCGATTGTTTCGTTACGAAAGAGAAACCGAGGCTAAAAGTTATAAGCAACTCGATCGCTACTTTCCAATGAATATATACGCGGGCTTTCATACCTACTTTTCTGAAGCACCGGCTAAAATGTCTTTTTTATCGAGAGAGGACTACGACAATTACCTAGTTAGCTTGGCCGACTTCAATCGTTACAATCAAGAATTTATTAAGACCCTAAACATAGCCGTAGATAAGGGGTTAACTCATTATTGTGGTAGTTTTAAAGGTTATGAACACACTATTAGTCGTTCTATTGTTGAAGATGTCACTAAAAGTGAATTTTATCAGCCCGTTAATCGCTTTCCTTCCTCTTTTTCTAGCGCAGAAAAAGCGCACTACGAAAAAGAGATAAAACGTTTAATTACCGATGTGATAATTCCTGAGTATCAGCACTTTTTTACTTTTTTCACTCAAACCTATATGC
>CAYUZL010000270.1:0-5409 GCA_964449725.1 uncultured Alteromonas sp.
ATCTTACATTCTCCAATAGCGCTGCGTCACTATATTATAGTCAGTGGTAAACCTTTATCGCTGACAATAAAAATCACCCATCAACTGAAGACCAAGTCGCTATATTTGACAAGGCTTCATGACGTTCAAAATACCTACCTAAACTATCGTCATGACTAACAAAAATTAAACTCGATTGATTCACTTTACACAAATCCAACAGTAATCCCATAAAGCCATTTGAGGCTTGTGAATCTAGGGCTGATGTAGGCTCATCGACCAGTAAAACCTTGGGCGTGTTTACACAGGCTCGCATGATTGCAACTCGTTGCCTTTGCCCAATGCTCAATGTCGATATTGCCTGAGTTAACACCGATTCATCTAATTTCAATGCCTCTAGCATGGGCTTCACGTGACCCTCTATATCTAATTCGGAGTTAGCGAAATGGGTTGCAAGTTGTAAGTTTTCCAAGGTATTCAAATAGGGAACAAGATTAAATTGTTGAAAAACAACACCCAAGTTTTGTGCTCTAAATTTATCCCTTTGCTTTTGAGATAAACGTCTTAGTTGTGTTCCGTTAATACATACATCGCCACTATTAGGTTTTAATATTCCAGATAAAAGCCCTAAAAGCGTGGATTTCCCAGAACCGGAAGGTCCTTGTAAAAAGACATGTTCGCCGTGATTTAATGTCCAATCGTTGCATTCAAACACAGCGTTAGAATTTGGATAAGAAAAGGTTACTGAAGAAAGTTGTACTGCGCTAGTCATGGTTATTCTATTTGTAGAGACACCTTTTTAGTTTTACCACCTTAATCACTGTGTTGTCATTACCAATATTGGCTTGCGCATTTAAAAAAGTCGCTATACATTGCAGCTCCTAAAATACAACAACACGACATTATAGGTAGTTTTTTGAAATTTTCAGATAGAGCCAATGCCATCTCTCCTTTTTTAGCTATGGAGTATGGCGAGAAAGCCAGTGCATTAGAACAAGCAGGCCACCATGTTGTGCGCTTGAATTTAGGTGAACCCGATTTTGGCGCACCTAAAGACGTCTCTGAGGCTATGCTCAATGTGGTTTCAAAAGGAGATCTGCCATACACATCAGCACTCGGTTTGCCTGCGTTAAGGCAAGCTGTGGCAAATTTCTACTTCAGCCAACATGGGGTAGAAATCGACGCAAACAGAGTGATTATTACTTCTGGTGCATCTGCGGCCTTGTTACTTATCAGCGCAGCATTAATAAACCCAGGTGACAACGTCATTTTAGGTGACCCTTCATACCCATGTAATCGTCGCTTTATTACTAGCTTCGGCGGTGATGTCTCCTTAGTGCCTACCCCAGCAGAACAACATTTTCAGCTTACTGCCCGAGATGTTGCAGACAATTGGCGCGATACCACCAAAGGCGTGTTAATTGCGTCTCCTGCCAACCCAACAGGCACTTGTATTAGTGAAACGGAAATGTCTGCGATTTCGGCATTTTGCGAAAGAAAAAACGCGTGGCGTATTGTTGATGAAATCTATTTAAATTTAGCCTTGTCTGAGCAATCTAAAGTCAATACGGTATTAGCCTCTGACGACAAGGCTATTGTCATTAATAGCTTTTCTAAATACTTCGGTATGACAGGTTGGCGATTAGGTTGGTGTGTCGTGCCACCAGAGATGGTAGCTCCTATGGAAAAACTGGTGCAAAATCTTTATATTTGCCCATCAACACCTGCACAATACGCAGCGTTAGCTTGTTTTACTCCCAATTCATTAACGGAATGCGAGGCTAGACGTGCAACACTAATCAACAGAAAAAATTACGTATTAGATGCCCTTAGCCGTATTGATTTACCCGTAGAAGTGCATCCAGATGGCGCTTTTTATGTGTATATCAACATAGCGAAGACAGGACTAACGGCCATCGAATTTTGCGACACCCTGTTGGCCAAACATTATGTCGCGATGACACCAGGAAACGACTTTGGTGAGCACCGCGCTGACGAATACGTTCGACTTTCCTTTGCCACAGATGATCAACAACTAAAAGAAGGTCTAAATCGCATTGGAGAATTTGTTAAGAGCATCTATCCGGATTAAAACCTAATGAACAGCGATGAGATTCAAGTAAAGCAATATCCTTATTGCGAACACAATCGTCTTGTTGCTGCTGAATTCGCGCGTTAGCCTCTTTTTTAACTTCCATGCGCTTAATGGCCGTCACGAAATTTTTCATTTCTTCTTCATTGCTTACAACTAGCTCTGGTACTTTGGCGGGTTTTCCGTCATCGCCTTTTGCCACCATAGTGAAATGGCTATTATTCGTATGCTTCACAAAATTATTTTTTATATTTTCCGATGTGACTTTAATGCCCACAATCAACGAGGTGTTGCCCACATAATGAACGGTGGCATCTAAATGCAACAATTCGCCTACTTCTACTGGTTGTAGAAATTCCACGCCATCAACTGTCACAGTTACGCAATAAGTTCCGGCATGTTTACTTGCACAAGCATAGGCGACCTTGTCCATTAACGACAAAATAATACCGCCGTGAACCTTACCGCCAAAATTAGCGAAAGAAGGAACCATAAGTTCCGTTAAGCGAGTGCGAGAAAATGCAACGTTACGAGCATCCATAGTGATACCTTGAAAAATTATTATTCTAAAGGTTACATTAAACTATGAACCCATACGCCTGCAATGGAGAAATCTAAATGCTGAGTTATCAAAGGCTCAGACTAAGGACTATTTTTCTGGATTATCTTCGCAGGGTTTCCAGCAATTACCACATCATCACCAAAACTCTTTGTCACTACTGATCCCGCTCCAACAACGACTCGATTACCCAGGCTAATCCCTGCCAATAGTGTTGCATTACCCCCAATCCACACATCGTCGCCAATCGTAATTGGCAGTGATGCTTCTAGGCCTTGCACTCTGAGTTCGGCATCAAGAGGGTGAGTTGCGGTATAAATACCCACCTGCGGCCCTATCATACAGTTTTTACCAAAGGTAACAGCGGCCGCATCTAAAATGACACATCCTGTATTTGCATAGAAATTGTCACCCAAACGAATGTTATCGCCGTAGTCACAATGAAAAGGCGACTCAATATAAAACCCCTTTCCCACCCCGCAAAACAATGATTCAAACTGTGCTTTTCGTTCACCAAATTTGTCTTGTGCAGTTGCGTTTATATTTTCAACAATCCGTTTTGCTCTGCGCCGTCGCTGAGTCAGTACTTTGTCTCTGGGACTGTACCAATTGTATTTCTGCTTCATGATGGAGCTTCCCATTTTGAACTCTAAATCTTAATTGGAGATAATACCAATAGGCTTTATACTCGCAGCCGAATTAATTGCCAGTACTTTTATTTACAAGGCCAACAAGAATGACAGATACACTTCCTCCATGTACACAATGCCAATCAGAATATGTTTATGCTGATCAGAATTTATTAATTTGCCCTGAATGTGGCTTTGAGTGGGATCCGGCAACAGACGCTGAAGAGGAAGAAGTGTACAAAGATATCAACGGCAATGTGCTTATTGAGGGCGACAAAGTCACCTTGGTAAAAGATTTAAAAGTAAAAGGCTCTTCTTTAATACTCAAAGTAGGAACGAAAGCCGTCATCAAGCGCTTTACTCCCGGCGACCATGACATTGATTGTAAAGTCGATGGCGCAGGTCACATGATGCTGAAAACAAAAGTGGTTAAAAAAGCCTAAAAAAGAATGAATTGAAACTTGCTAAGCCATTATTTCGGCTTAGCAATAACATCGTGCAGCTCTTGTAGCGAAGGCAAAATAAAGTCAGGTTGGTAAAACAATCGGTTTAATCGCCCCAGCAAATTTACCGTTCTAGACGCATCATGGCCCTTCACTCGGTAGCGACTGGTTGTTTGTAAGAATTCATGAGGCTGTAAATTAAGCTCCGCAATTTCTGACAGCTCAACGCCTTGTTCTCCTATGGTTTCCAGTATACGTTCGGTCTTGCTGTTCTCTGTTGGAATAAGAACAGAGGAATAAGCGTCTTCCAAAGGCGCACTCACAGCCTCTAGCGCTGCATCAATTCCAGCCCAGATATCAGCCTGACTTAATTCAGCACCTTGGGGCGCATAATACCCCAACACTTCCCACTCAAATTCAGCTTGGTTGGTCGCAATAGAGCTTTCATTTTCTGGAGAAAACGATAAATCGGGCCGAGCGCCAATATTGTAGGCGTCTAGAGACAGACTTAAGCATAAAACAATATCACCCAGTTTCGATTTGTTTTGGTATAGAGCGTCAAATGCACCGCGTTTTACCCCCATCCAT
The DNA here is from genome assembly GCA_964449725.1 of uncultured Alteromonas sp. Classification (GTDB taxonomy): domain Bacteria; phylum Pseudomonadota; class Gammaproteobacteria; order Enterobacterales; family Alteromonadaceae; genus Alteromonas_F. Next base: position 4,291 of record CAYUZL010000270.1, read on the forward strand.
CCGTACACAAACGAAGGTGCCGCAGCAAATTCTCGTATTGCTTTTGGTAAGTCTTCCCCGTATTTATTAATTAGCAAGGGTAAAGGATCTTGTTCTACATTGTCATCGGGTATCCAAACTTCGTATTCCAATCGGTTGTCACCTTTACCTCTACTTTTAATTCCATAAGACAAATTAACCGGACGACAAATACTTCTGTCTTCATCAACCTTATGAAAATATTCAGAACGCATTCGCTTGATAAATGGCGCCTCATCCCCAGCAATTGCAGCGGTAGGGTAGCGAAATCCCGACTCGCTATTGGCAACCAACGAAAACCCAGGAATGCTTTTTTCAAGTAATGGCAACACGCCTTCCATTAACTTGTAATTCGTTAAAACAACGCTGCGTTCTGGCTCAATAGTCAGCCTTTCACCCGTTTCAGTCACAAACTTAGGGGTTTTATGAAACTCATACCCTTTCAGGCCAAGCTCTAAAACCGCGTTGTTTCGCAAACGCGCTATTTCTAAGAATAACTTTGTGTGATCTCTTTTATGTTGTAACAGGGGTCGATGTTGCATTTTGATGTATCAATCCTTCGGCTTACTCGCTAAATTAAACGGAGTGGGCAGATGTTTAATGTAATTAATCGTTTCGTCTAAATCATTTCCAGTAGAACTTACCCATTCTCCTTCATCAAATAGGGGCAAATTCATAACGTAATTATTACCTGCAACCGAATAAACATTTGTATCGACAATAGCCTTCCCATTAAGAGTAATATCTCCGTTGTCAGAAACAGTAAGATTACGGCTCCAAAAATGCACTGTTGATACAAGCTGCTTGAGTTGCTTTCCTGAATATAGTCTTATCATTAAACTATTGCCAAAAGGCTGTATTGCGTAAATATCTCCCCAAGTTACGTCTCCCTCTTTCAATTCGGCTCGAACGCCACCTTCGTTCATTACTCCAATGTCAGTCTTCAGTCCATATTTATGAGAATCAGCAATAAAGGTTCCCAATGAATTTTGCTTTCCCTCTGCTGAATATGAGTTTATATATTTGGCGGTATAACGATGGGCAAACTCCGTTGCAGCCGTAACTAAAAAGTCAATTTTACTTACTTGCGGGGTCTCAGCT
>CAYUZL010000271.1:0-2684 GCA_964449725.1 uncultured Alteromonas sp.
GATTGTGCTTCTTCAAGTTATTGCAGGCATTGGCACCTTAGTTACCGCGCTTTCTTGGCTTGGCTTTTTTATGGTGCAGCCAAACCAAGGCAAAGTAATGACGCTATTTGGTAGCTACGTGGGTACGGTAAAAACAAATGGATTACGTTGGACTATTCCATTTTTTATACGCAAAACACTTTCAATGCGTGTAAGAAACTTTGAAAGTTCGCAAATTAAAGTGAACGATAAATTGGGTAATCCCATTGAAATAGCGGCGATTGTGGTCTGGTCTGTAACCGATACCGCTGAGGCTGTCTTTGAAGTCGAAGATTACGAAAATTACGTTACCATTCAAAGTGAGTCTGCCCTTAGAAACTTAGCCAGTAGTTACGCTTACGATCCTCAAGATACCAATGAAATTTCATTGCTTAGCCACCCGAGTGAAATAGCGAACCAACTGAAAATAGAAATACAGGAGCGGCTCGGTCAAGCAGGTGTAACCGTTCAAGAAGCAAGAATTAGCCATTTAGCTTACGCCCAAGAAATCGCCAGTGCCATGTTACAGCGACAACAAGCTACTGCAATTATTGCCGCTCGTAGTAAAATAGTAGAAGGTGCCGTAGGCATGGTTGAAATGGCCTTAGAGCGACTAAAAGAACAAAATGTGGTTGAACTAGATGAAGAACGCAAAGCGGCGATGGTCAGTAATTTGCTAGTGGTTCTCTGCGGTGACAAAGCAACTCAACCTGTTGTGAATACGGGAACAATTTATTGATGACTCCCAATCTATATATAGTGAATTAATTGTGGCAAAAAAAGCCTATCCATTAAGAATAAGTCCAGATGTTCTGGCAGCGATGCAGCGTTGGTCCGACGATGAGTTACGCAGTTTAAACGCGCAAATTGAATATGTGCTTAGAGACGCATTGGTAAAAAGTGGCCGAGTAAAAATAGTCCAAAAGGTAACTACAGAAGTGCAGGATATAGAAGAATAATTCTGCACTTCATGTTTTATAACAATGAAATACGTTACTATATTTGTAGTCCTTAAATTTAACATTTTTGCGTATTCGGATATCAAGCACGCAAACAGACCTAACGCAATGAGCAAAGTATGACGACCAAATTAGTCAGTATTGTCTTACCTACTTACAATCGAGCAGCTTTCCTAGAAGATGCATTTAATTCTATCTCCACCCAGCAATACACTCAGTGGGAATTGATTATTGTAGATGATGGTAGTACGGACAATACGCCTGACATCGTTTCAGCCTTTGAGCAACGAATAGCTAACAAAGTGACCTATATAAAGCAGGAAAACCAAGGGCCCGCAGTCGCTAGGAATACTGGAATTGCGGTAGCTGCGGGAGATTTCATTGCGTTTTATGACAGCGACGATATTTGGCTTCCCCATCATTTGCAACAATCTGTGAATATTTTGGAGGAATATAAAGAGGTAAGTTGGGTTTATGGCGCTTGCCAAAGGCAGATAAAAGAAACCGGCGAAGTCATTCAAGAAAGTACGTTTTATTCCGCCGGAAAGCCTAACCTTCTTTTTCAACTAAAAACAAAGACAACGGACAAGCTGCATATTATTGATGATACACATGCTGCACTGCTGCAAATTACTGACGGCATAGACAGTGGGTTACAAAATTCAGTTTTAAAAAGAGAAATATTCGATGTTATTTCCATTCCTGAATTCCGTATTGGGGAAGACCGCCTCTTTATTGCTATGGCCTTAAAAAGTGGTTTTATCTTGGCGTTTCACGACGACATTCATGTTCTTTACATGGTACATGGCGGTAATATTAGCGACACCAATAGCAAAGAAGAAAATATTCAAAAACGGATAAACGTGACCCAACAGCTCATTGACTGTTATGAGCAAACACCAACCTACATTAAAAACTTAAACAGCGCAGAATTAACCGGGATTAAACATAAGCTAGCATCGGAATATTTTTGGATAATGGGCTATGCGCTACAGTGGCAAAACGGCTTTAAAGAAGACGCACTACAATCGTTCAAAAAAGGCATAAGTTACCGACCTTTCCATTGGAAATTTTGGAAAACTTACTTATTATCCATACTCAAAAAGTAATTTAAAGGTAAACGCAATACACAGTAGTGTTTGCACCCAATACTGGAAAGCGACACCAAAACGGTCAACAACTTAAGGCCGTTTTTTATTCCTATACAAAACAATTGATAAAAATAATAAGACCAAAGGCAAAGGCCACTTTAACGCGTAGCTTACCTTTTCGAAGTAATATTTTTTAGTGATAAAATGCTTTACCCCTTCCCATACTTGATACTCCGACTGGAACATTTTTTCAAAAAAGAGCCTGTCGCCCTCGGTATAACCTTTATCACTGTATAGTTGAGCTATGGACTGATAGTGTTGTTTTGTGATTTCTTTTTCAAACGGAATAGCTACGCCAAAATCTGCGTCAAGTAGTACATTTTGTTGTTCTGGAAACAATGCTTCCACTAATACATGCCCCGGATAGGTCAAAATAGTGTTATCGATACCATTGTTATTTAGTACTTGCGATAAAATCATCGATGCATCACCGCATATACCAATCCCTCTTTGTAAACTACGTTGATAATCCGCAAAGTGATATCGATTAAACTCAGGAATAGTGGTGAATTTTCCCATCAAATACAAAAAATAGTTTTCCCAGATAGGTACTAAT
>CAYUZL010000272.1:0-5022 GCA_964449725.1 uncultured Alteromonas sp.
CTATTCAACTAAAACAAGACATATATGTATCAATACAAGAATCAGATAATTGCCTAGGTGCATCAACTTCTGCCCCTTGCGATTGCAGCAGTGAGTTTTCCTGCTTGGTAAATAACAAAGATTACACGCTTATACTAGACAACAAGCAGTTGAACTTTAATGGCTTAACACTTGCCCAGCCTACGTATTTCAAATTCGAAAAACATCTTGGCATAGCAGCTGGCTACAATGGCTCCTTTGCATTGCACTCCTCGTTGGCTAATGTTCGCGTTATCTTGTCTGGGCTAGGTAGAAGTAGAATCTGCCTAGATAGCGGAGATATATCTGGAATATCATCATGTTAAAGCGCACAGGTTTTACCCTTGTAGAGCTGATGATATCCCTATCACTTAGTGCTGTTGGTATTGTTATGACCGCATCTATAATAGCCTCAACATCAAGCCGACTGTTTAACCTTGATCAAGTCACGAGATTGCAAAATGAGTTGAATATTGTGGCATCGATTTTATATAAAGACATACAAAATATGGAATACGACGGTATAGCAGTAGAAAGATTAGTATCCCTATCTATTGGTCCATCTCCCTTCGATGATTCCGTTGAAATATCCCATGCCGCCGGCGAAGTTGCGAATAGTTGTATTACCTTTACAAGCGATCTAAATAAAGATGGTTTACTCACCAGCCAATCACCGAATGAACATAGGGGTTATCGGCTGCGTAACGGCGCATTAGAAGTTAGGCAAAACGGTAAATATTGCAACGAAAGTGGATGGCAAGATTTAACGTCAACAGACAGTGTTATTATTGAATCTATTACCTTTACTTCGTCATTTAGTGATGCCTTCCCTATTGCCAACAAGGTGATCACTGTCACCATTTCCGCTTCATTGCCAAAGCATGTAAATATCACTCGGCATTTAGAAATAAAGGTGGTCACAAATAATGCGTAAAATCGACTACCAGACAAGTTTCCGAAAAGGCTTTTCGACGTTAATCATCCTATTGATACTTGCCGTTTTGTCATCGTCAATTGTTAGTGTATCGGTAAATAAAACTCACCGGCAACTATCTGCACTTATTGCTCAACAACATACATTCGCTGCTGAAACTTACGCATCGTCATTGCTTAACGACATCATTTTTGATCATTTCGCTTTTGGAACTCACCTACACACTTCAATAGACGATCAAGATTGGCATTTTACAAGCACTGAAGCCATATCTGCTGTATTAATTAAGAATAAACAATTTCAAAAAGTAGAACTGTCGGTTACAGGAAACCATTCGTCAACCACAAGCTTTACCTACAGTGTGAACTTACTTAAGAGTCGACGATTAGAGAACATTCCTAATTCAGCACTTGAATACAGGCCTCCAACTGAAATACATTTATTAACTCAACAGTATTTCAATGCTGACGAGATAGATTTTCTTAATTACCAAAATACCGCGAAATATATTGCTAACAGTTGCGACTCTTTAACGCCTCAACACACAGGTTTACTCTGGATAAAAGGAGATTGTGAACTAGCCTCTCTTCATTTAGGCCAAACCCAGCGTCCAGTAATGCTTGTTATTGAAGAAGGTGCGATTTCACTAGACCAAGCAAGTGTAACAGGTCTAGTTATTCATTTATGTGGAGTATCCGAAAGTCACTCGTTCATACTAGACACGGATTCAAATGTGATTGGTGGGGTACTGTCATCATGCACACCACCATCAAACTCATTAGCATTGCAGTTTAGCAGTGACGTATTAAACACACTTCAATCTCATCAAGACAACCTATTAACATCGGTTACGGAGGGCTCATGGCTAAGACAATAACACAGGGATTTTCCTTAGTAGAAACCCTAATTAGTAGCGGCTTATTAGCGCTCCTATCTTTCACGCTAATCCATACGAGTTATACGCTTCAGGACTACACTCAAAAGAGTGAAGAATTTATACAGAGCACATGGCAACGCAAATCAGCATTGACCTATGGACAACTTCCCTCTAGTAAGTTGTCATCAATCAATACCTATACACAAGACTATGTGCTGCGTTTGGCAGATACCGACAACGATGGAGTCGATGACCAATGGGTTCTTGCACTAGCCGTAAACAAGACAAATTCATTAGAAAAACACATCATAGAAACAAGCTATATAAATGGAGAAACCTTAGTCTTAACACACAGTCCATTGGAGTCTCCCTAACAGGGATCTTTACCTTTTAAAAAAGGAAGATATTTAACGCTGGCTAAATTCAATTAACTCTCGTCTGCCACCAATAAATTTTGTTGCAAGCATGTCTTTGCCTTTAATATCACTGATGTAATTAATGTTCTTATCCAGCATTGTTATGTTCACTAAATCATTGGTTTTAATATCGTAACGCCATAACTGAGCTTGGGCATCAATACCGTAAAGTAAACCCTGTTTGAACAACAAATAGGTGCCAAATAGTTTTTTCTCTAATTTTGGTAGCGGTTGAATTTCCTGATTTGAATGTAACCAAAATTCATTATCTCGATCAGCTACAATGGTATTTCCACCTTCAATATCAGCCGCCAATAAAACATTATGAATATTAGTTGCTGTCACATTTCCCGTAGCTAATTCAATACTATATAAGGCGTGATCGTCGGTTTGATTGTCAACAGCAAAAATCTTATGTTGATTTGTCCACGGCATTAGTCGCGTTACCGCTATACCCGAGTGGATCACATTGTGACTACCATCTAAACCAACTATCACCAACTGATTATTAACATTCACTGCTAAGCTCTGCCCGTCTGGAGACCAATAATACAGACTATTTTTTAGACCTTGCTCAAATTGAGTCAATTGATACGTTTTATCACCATCTATTATCCACAGTTGTTGAGTTCCCGACCGGTTAGATACAAAGCTCGTTAGCTGACCATTGGGTTGAAATTTGCCATTGGTATCTGCCGTTGTGGAGCGAGCCAAAACCTCTATATCAGCAACTCCGTTACCCACTGTTAAATAACCAACATCAAAATCTTTAGTCCCGTAGGTTACCGCAAATTTGTTATCAACAGGGTGATGACTTGGATTCCACAACCCCGAAAAATGCTCAGAATGAACACGGGTTAACTCACCATTCAATTCCAAACGGTAAACTTTGCCTTCAACGTCAGTAAACAAGTACTTGCCATTTGATGCGAATTTTATCGGATATCTAGCGTACACCGAATTGTCACCGTCGGTTTCAATAACAGCTTCACTTTGGATGTCACCAGTAACCGTTAATGTTCGTAATACATGACGGTTACCAGTTTCTAAGGTGACAGTGGCTAATAAACCTGAACTGCGGGAGTAATCCAAAGAATAAATACGACCTGACGGTTCATTTGTCACCTTAGAGACCTGATCAGAAACGGCGTCATATATCATTATGTCAGGCTGTTTACTGTCTCGAGAGGGATATTGAAGTAGAACAATACGTCCACATTTAACCACTTTGGATGAGTCGTTTTAACTTCATTGCAATCGTAACGCAGTAAGTTCTCAGTGTTCCCGTTCCATGCTTGGGCAAAATCCAATGTTTGCAGTTGCCAGCATTGTTCAGTTAATTCAGGTTTGTTAGAACAATTTGATTGCAAAACAAAGGCGAGCTGAGATCCATCTGACGACCAGCTAAGTTGACTATAATGACCAGGAGACACGCTTAATCGCTCCTCTTGGTTGTTACTCAAATCTTTCGCCCATAAATGACTTACGCACTGACCTATATACCGATTAAAAACCAAGTATTTCCCGTCTGGTGAATAAGCCGCATTAAATTCTTGTTCGTCACTGGCAGTTAACGGCGTTATATAATCATACAATACGGTTTCAGAAGGCCAAAAAACCAATGCTAACAGTACCAACACCGCACTGGCTAGAGCAACCAATCTGTTTCGTAATTGCCGTTGGTTTTGCTGTTCTGTATCTTTTTCAGTAACTCTGTTGCTTGAATCATTCCCGTTATCGCTTTGCACTTTACTTTCCCAGCGAACGTTAGCTTCTAAGCTGTACCCTTTTTTCGCATGAGTTTTAATAAATGCTTGTTGTTTACTGTCATCACCAAAGGCTTTTCGTAACTGAGCGATAGCTCTTTGCAACGTATTTGGGCCAACGACACTATTTTCCCACACTATATCCATTAGCTCTTCGTGACTGACAACGTCTCCTGCCCGCGCAGCTAAAACTTCTAATACTTTCAGTGCTTTAGGGGGAAGTGATGTAGCTTGTTGTTGATGTTGAATTTGATTGCGAGCCACATCAATAAAGTAGTTATTAACCCAAAATTGTTTAGTCATAAAGTGCAGCAGTTCCTTAGGGTCAATTGACCAAGCAAACCGAATATTACCTTGGCTTTTCTCTGAAAATAAAGCTGAAAACGAAAAAATCAGCTAAACGTCAGGTTTTTTTCATGTGTATTAGATCACGACCTGACACCTTAAACCACTCTTAAATTAAAATAGCCAGAAAAGCATGACCTCTATTTTTACGTTAAAGAAAATACGCATTGCCATCGGCATTGTCTCTATTTCAATCGCTCTATTTTATGTCCACGCATTGGGTGGGTTAGCATCTGAACCAGTCAATTTTGCACAGCCTCCTGAATTTGTAGACACCTATGCTAGAGAAAAATATGGACCCAATACACAAAAAGCAGTTAAAACCGTTGAAGACGAACAGCAAGTTAAGTTAACAAAAGATTATTTTAATGAAGCGGCCTTAGTGCGCAATACCATAGTAAATGGTGATTCTCCTGATGAAGTTATACGGCTGTTCACCCATCCTGACAAAGCGACCCGAATCAAAATTGCTTTTGCGTTTGCTCAAGTAAATTTGCTGTTGTCTCACTATAACGCGATTGACTTTGATGAAAAAAGAACGCAATTTTGGGAGAAAGCGCAAGACCACAGTGCCGATATGCAAAATGCCATTTTTGAAGCCCTAATTGCATCGGCTGAAGAAGGTACACGCAGTTATATTCCCTACACGCTTGCGTGGTGGATACT
>CAYUZL010000273.1:0-2882 GCA_964449725.1 uncultured Alteromonas sp.
CTTCATTAAATCACGCCTTAATCCCCCACTTTTCAATATCAAATAAAAAACGAAGTAAACGATTGAACAAGAAAACCAACTCAGATAGGGTTTATGTATAAATTAAAGACATTAAAAACGGGTTAATCTACAGCCTCGTTAGTGTTGGTTATCAGAGGGTTGCTACCCATTGTATTTTGGCGCTAATAAAGTAGCGCTTTTTAACGAAACATTATATTTCACTAGGAGTATGTCTTAGCATGGAGCCTAAATTCGAAAGTTATACCTATAAAGAATTGCTTGATGTGCATAAGCATATTGACCGAGATGCTTACCCGGATCGCTTTCAAAAAATTTCAGAATTACTTGAGGCCAAGAAGATTGATACCTCAAGTAGTGTGTATTCTGAAAGTGATAACGAGCTTGTGGAAGATGAAAACGACAGCATTTACTCGAAACCACCGATAAGGAATATAGATCAAGACGGGAACTATATTCCTAATGACATTCCTATTATTGAGCGAATTCTTAATCTAATTATTGCTATGTCGCTATTAACATATGGCCTATATGGATTATACAAAGGCGAAATCTATATTCCTAGTAAACATGGTAACGGAATGCATTTCTATGGAGAAGCCGTATGGATTATGTTTGTTGGTTTAATATGTGGTGCCATTGTTTTTATTTCAGTTGTAATTGATCACTATGATAAAAGAGACAACGAACATAAGTACTATAAATTTGGTAGATTAGTAAAATACATCGGTATTGCTTGTTTCTGTTTAGCTATTATTTGGGAGTTAGTAAGGAGATGAAATATAACAAACACATTATGTTCATTCGCTCCGCGCATTGGGAGGCATATTCTATGGCTGGCCCTTCTCGCAAGTATAGCCAGCCCCCCCCAAATGTGAAGCCTAGAAAATTTGAAACATGAAGTTGCCAAAAAATTTCCGTTAATAGCTGCTGGAATTTCTTTGTATCAAGGCAATAAACCTGAAGCTAAAGCCACTAGAAAAGTCACGAACCATCTGGTGTTGATTCAGTGAAAATTGATATATTGAGGCAATTAAGTAAACCAGAGGCGCATCAATTTTTTAATTTGGTCACGTGTATCTATCATTAATTGAAAGGACAGCATAAGCTAACGGAGTTTGACTGAGGTATTTAAAAGAAGCGTCTGTAATCTATGAGTTTGACGTTGAGTACCAACTACAGTGGGATAGTAAAAGAGAGGATGGCTATGGTGGTAGTGATATCTACGTTAGTTTTCGACAGGAAGATGGCTCTTGGGGAAAGGCCATTAATTTGGGTGATAAGGTAAACAAAAGTACCAATCAACGTGGAGGGTACGTAACGCCAGATGGAAAATATCTTTTCTTTATGAGTCCTGCTCGCACAGGAAAAGGAGATATATTCTGGGTAAATGCCCAAATTATTGAAACACTTGCTCCTAAATGATGAATCATATAACAATCGGATTAAACACGGGGCTCTGTAGCCCCATATCAAAAATCAATTTCACGGCTCAAACATAGGGCCATAAATGCATTAGTTAAGTTGAATTATTAGCTTACAGTGGGATACAGTTGTTCAACTTTTACCCGTATTGTATGCCATGGAAGATTGAATAGTGTTTGGGATTTTTAAGAAGAAAGCAGTACTTTCACAAAAAGACATATTGTTTCAAATAGAAACATATAAATGGTTAATGAAACATTTTGGAGGGGATGACTTCTACGTAGATACTGCTTTAATTTTGCCTACTCAAGAATACTTTCCTTCTGAAGTCTCAAACAAAAATGAGGCTGCAATGAAGACATTCTTACAAGTGAAAAAGTATGCTGGCTTGGAGTGCTGGGATTGTGTTCTTGTACAGCAAGAAAACGATCCCGACCCCAAAGTAGGACCTACTTTACTTGTTCAGGGAGCAGACTCTTCACCTTTAGGCACATTCTCAGTTAATAACGAAACAGTTCAGATTACTTATAATCCTTCGTTGCTTAGACAACCAACTCAGTTAGTGGCTACGTTTGCACATGAATTGGCTCATTATTTAACAGCAACGGCCAGTGAACCACCTCCAGGAGGCTGGGAAAATTGGGAGTTCGTTACTGACCTTACTGCTGTATTTCTTGGGTTTGGTATTTTTATGGCAAATACGGCCTTCAATTTTCAACAATTTACTGACTTGGATGCGCAAGGTTGGTCGATAAACAAAAATGGTTATTTAACGGAAACCGAGTTTTGTTTTGCGCTTGCTATTTTTTGTGCTTTGAAGAATATTCCCCTTAAGCAGGCAATAACGCATTTGAAGCCAAATTTAAGAAAAATTATCAAACGATGCGCAAGTGAATTGGAGCAATCTGATGTCAATTCAATTTTAAATCAAGAGTAATAGAAAATGACCTTTGCCAAAAAACTAATTGGTTGCCTAGTACTTTTAACTTTTTGCTTTTTTACTTATGCAGAAACGACTAAGGAAAAATCAATGAAGTTTGGAATGCAGACAGTGTTAACAGCTGTACCTGAAAAGGGAGATGAGCTCGCTGAAATCATGTTAGTTGCATCTCAAATCGTGTCGGAAATTGAAGGTTGCGAGTTGTATTTAGTTCAACAAGCTCTCACTGACAAAACTCAAATATTAATCACAGAGTTATGGGTAAGCGCAGAACATCACCAAGCTTCATTAAAAAATGAAAAGGTAATTGAGCTAATTACAAAAGCCAAGCCTATTATTTCAGGAGTGGATGGTAAGCCAGCCAAGTTAATCGGTGGTCACGGTATTAATAACTAAATTACTGTTGTTAGCGAACATCGGACTGAATTGCTTCCACTGCACTTAGGTCACTGCAAAACAATGTTTTATATGTCACAAGGCTTTTATCAATGAATAAAGT
>CAYUZL010000274.1:0-2534 GCA_964449725.1 uncultured Alteromonas sp.
CATAAATGGTCACTCGTCAATTTAAATCAATTTGAAGTGCAACTAAGACTAAAGCTTTTCGAGTTCATAACCTTGTGCTTCTAATTTTTTAAGAACACTGTCCTCACCCGCCAAATGTGCAGCTCCAACCAATACAAACTCAGTATCATTGTCATCAAACATTTGAACAATTTTCGGCATCCAATTATTATTTCTCTCTTTTAATAAGTCATTGTATAAATCAGGCGCTTTAGTTTTCATTTCTTGAATCATAAGCGTATTCAATGCCTTCATATCACCACTTTTCCAAACTGCTAATAATTGTTCAAGTTGAGACGACATATTGCCTAGGTCTTCCAAGGTATATTTGATTAAATTTTCTTCATCTCCTTCCCCCATATTGGCAATAAAATTGAGTTGTTCGTCTACTGATTCTAGCCACTTTTGTGGTTTTTTATCGGCGGTCGCTTTTGATGCGTAAAAAGCATCAACACCTTCTTGTAAAAAACCATTCGCTTGATATTCCAACACTGATAACGTTAACGCTACAGCCGCAGGTTTCAAGGGTTGAAAGTTAGCGATAGGAAGTCCACGGGACTCCATATGCGTTTTTAACGCTGCAAACGTCTCCGGCGATAAGTAACTCTCCAATGTAGAACCATCAGTAAGTATTATTTTACTCATCATCTTTTGTTGAAACGAAGGTAGTTTAGTAGCTGCAATATCAGTTTCAAAATACAGTTCATCGGCTTTGCCATATGCCGTTTCGTATTCTGCAGGAAGAGGAAAATTTTCTTGCTTTAAAACATGAATGGTACCACCGATATACAAAGCACTATCTCCTTTACTTACTTTCCAAACAGACGCCGCATTTGCCGAAATTGCCGTAAAAAGTAATGTTCCTAGTGTTAACTTGCGCAATATTGTCATGAGTACCTTCCTTCAGGTGTATTTGTCGCGAGAAAGACTCAAATTAGCACATTACGAAAACGAATAACAACATCCCATAGCTCTACATATTTGCGATAATTTCCCTCCTAAACGCCATGAAATTATTTTCATTGATAGACCCTAAATGGTATTGTTTTTAAGACTTAAATCTTGGATCCGCAAAGTGACCACGGGCTATACGAATGGAAGAGAATAGTACATCGGCGTCTAACGACAGCAACACCTTGTCTCGCAAAGAAACGAGGGAAACGTTAACGCCTTTTGCCTTTGAACTTGACACTTCCTTGTTTGGCTCTCCATTAGCTACCCCGAGCAAACGATTTTTTGCACTTTTAGTAGACTGTTTTGCTGTTGCTCTTCTGAGTGAAGCGCCAGGAGAGTTACTTGCCATAGCAATAGCAATCACCTTGTATAGAATGGGCAACAACAAATTATTAGCCAACAATGCAAACAAAAAGAAAAATAGACAAAGAAAGATAATTCGCGTCATTGGCGTCATTACTCTTTGCGTGCTGCTAATCGATTTGTTACCTCACTACTTCGATAAATTTAATACCTCTAGTCCAGATTATGTAAACGCGCCTATACAAGATGATTTTGACATTGAAAAAATGTCGGAATTTTCACCGAATGAGCTAAATGAATTAACTCAAAGTGCTATCGAATTAGCGAGTATTAAAGCCTCTACACAAGAAAAGCGCCCTATTTATTCTGTACTCGAATACATCAAAAGTTTAATTAATGATTTAGGATTAGGGTTTGGTTGGGCTGCTTTTTATTTCACTGTTTTAACTTCAATTTGGAAAGGCCAAACCATAGGAAAAAAATTATTTAAAATCAGAGTTCTACAATTAGACGGGACACCAATGTCATTGTGGGATAGCTTTGGTCGCTACGGAGGTTACGGTGCAGGGATAGCAACGGGTTTACTTGGTTTTTTACAAATATTTTGGGACCCGAATCGACAAGCCATTCACGATAAAATCTCTTCTACTGTTGTTATCGATAAGAAAAAACAACACTAAGCCTGAGGGCTTAGTTACTATATTAGTCGTTAAATATAACAACGTATCTTTACCGATTTCAACATCAAGTGTAATAGCATAGTTGCCATTACACTTGATTCTTTAACTAAGCATTTAAAGAGTATCAAGGTGGCGTAAGCCATTGTCAGTTAGCGATTGATTCAACGGATTTATCTTGTCTTTGAATAAGGCTTCTAACGTTACTTTGTAGCCTTGCCACTGAAGACCCAAATCGTTAAGACGCTGCACTGCTCCGGTTTGAATTGGAGCTCCAGCTTGATCCAAGTTATTCATTAAAAACTGTACTTGGCGATCAAACATATTTGGCCAATTTATGTCATCTTCATACGTCATATGTTTAGGTTGAACAATAAGCTCCTCCCACGTATTAATTTCAGTCAAAATAAACTCGACAGATGCTCGATTTGATTCAGTCAAAGTAATGTTCATATCACTAAGTTCAACTAACCGTTTCCGCACATTTCGGGCTTTTTGTAAGTAAGACATCATTTCATTAAATAAAGCAGCAGTTTCTTCAATATGTTTATCAACTTCCGCTAATAAGGCTCGGTCTGATTC
>CAYUZL010000275.1:0-3650 GCA_964449725.1 uncultured Alteromonas sp.
GTATTGAGTCATTCTCTCAATTAGAACCCTTCTTTATGGCTGAGGTTGAAGAACTTGACGACGCTCCATTGCCAGAAGCCGAACAAGAAGTACTCATTCGTTCAGCAGTATCTCAGTTTGAAGGCTATGTTAAATTAAATAAAAAAATCCCTCCTGAGGTTCTGACGTCTCTTAATGGTATCGAAGATGCAGCTAGACTAGCGGATACAATGGCTGCACACATGCCGCTAAAACTGGCTGAAAAGCAAAAAGTGTTAGAGATGCAAGGCATCAATGAACGTCTAGAGTATTTAATGGCGTTGATGGAAGGTGAGATAGATCTTCTACAAGTAGAAAAAAAAATACGCACTCGCGTGAAAAAGCAAATGGAGAAAAGCCAGCGAGAATATTATTTGAATGAGCAAATGAAAGCCATTCAAAAAGAACTCGGCGACATGGATGAAACGCCAGACGAATTTGAAGCATTAGCAAAGAAAATTGCTGATGCCAAAATGCCAAAAGATGCAGAGGAAAAAGCTAACGCTGAACTGCAAAAGCTTAAAATGATGTCGCCAATGTCCGCAGAAGCAACTGTGGTTAGAAGTTATATAGATTGGCTTTCAAACGTTCCTTGGACAAAGCGTAGTGCAGTTAAGAAAGACCTCCCTCGAGCAGAAAAAATTCTTGATGCTGATCACTTCGGATTAGATAAAGTAAAGGAACGTATTTTAGAATATCTCGCGGTTCAACAAAGAGTTAAAAAACTCAAAGGGCCTATTTTGTGTTTAGTCGGTCCTCCTGGAGTTGGAAAAACGTCTTTGGGACAGTCAATTGCAAAAGCGACAGGTCGAAAATACATTCGAATGGCCCTGGGTGGCGTGCGTGATGAAGCAGAAATACGTGGTCATCGCCGTACTTATATTGGGTCGTTACCTGGTAAGTTAGTGCAGAAAATGGCGAAAGTTGGCGTTAAAAACCCCCTTTTCTTGTTAGATGAAATTGACAAAATGTCGTCTGACATGCGTGGTGACCCTTCTTCAGCGCTACTTGAAGTGTTAGATCCAGAGCAAAAT
This sequence comes from uncultured Alteromonas sp., assembly GCA_964449725.1. Taxonomy (GTDB): domain Bacteria; phylum Pseudomonadota; class Gammaproteobacteria; order Enterobacterales; family Alteromonadaceae; genus Alteromonas_F. The sequence continues at coordinate 1,053 of CAYUZL010000275.1, forward strand.
AGTGCATTTAGTGATCACTATCTTGAAGTGGACTACGACTTATCTGATGTTATGTTTGTTGCGACATCTAACAGTATGGATATTCCGGGACCACTATTAGACAGAATGGAAGTTATCAGGCTGTCTGGGTATACCGAAGATGAAAAACTCAATATTGCAAAACGTCATTTATTAAATAAACAAATCGAACGCAATGGACTTAAGTCTTCTGAGCTGGAAGTCACTGATTCAGCGTTAATTGGTATTGTTCGTTATTACACCCGTGAAGCTGGGGTGAGAAGCCTTGAGCGAGAAATTTCTAAAATTTGCAGAAAAGCCGTTAAATCGATTTTGCTTAGCAAAAAGAAACAAAAAGTGGTTGTTGATGATAAGAACCTAAAAGATTACCTAGGTGTTCAACGTTTCGATTACGGGAAAGCGGAAAATAATAATCAAATCGGCCAAGTAACAGGCTTAGCATGGACGCAAGTCGGCGGTGATCTGCTTACGATTGAAACTACATCTGTACCAGGAAAAGGCAAAACAACCTTCACAGGTTCATTGGGCGATGTTATGCAAGAATCAATTCAAACCGCTATGACAGTGGTACGAAGTCGCGCTGAAAAACTGAGAATTAATGACGACTTCTACGAAAAAAGAGATATACATGTACACGTTCCCGAAGGGGCAACCCCCAAGGATGGACCAAGTGCAGGTATTGCAATGTGTACTGCTTTAGTGTCGTCTCTCACAGGTAACCCAGTTCGTTGCGATGTCGCTATGACTGGTGAAATCACACTACGAGGTGAGGTACTTGCTATTGGAGGACTAAAAGAAAAGCTCTTGGCTGCGCATCGTGGTGGGACAAAAGTTGTGGTTATTCCAAAAGATAATGCACGAGATCTGGAAGAAATTCCTGATAATATCAAACAGGATCTGAGTATTCATCCTGTTCAGTGGATTGATGAAGTGCTTGATTTAGCCTTGGCTAACCCTGTTGAATCATGGAAACCGGTGCAAAAATGATTTTTGAGTTAAAAAATCAATATATATTAATAAATTTTTAATTTATTTGGCTTTCGGGGCTTTCAATAGATGAAAGTTGTGATACCTTTTATATGGACTCGCTAAAGGCCTTGTCACCAAAGGGATTGAAGCGGACTTACTTTAAAAGTTAAAAAATTGTAACAGATAGCTTGATGTTATTAATCAAGCTTGTTATAACGTCAGTATTGTCATTCTTAAATAGGTGGCGTGACAAATAATAACAACCGAAGGGGATTAAAATAGTGAATAAGTCTCAACTTATCGATAGAATTGCTGCAAGCGCAGATATTTCTAAAGCTGCAGCAAGCCGTGCTCTTGATGCTTTTACAGATACAGTTACTGAAGCGCTTAAAGAAGGGGACCAAGTAGCCTTGGTTGGTTTTGGTACATTCGCGGTTAGAGAAAGAGCAGCTAGAAGTGGTCGTAACCCACAGACAGGCGAGACTATCCAGATTTCTGCGGCAAAAGTACCTTCGTTTAAAGCAGGTAAAGCACTGAAAGATTCGTGTAATTAAGTTTACAGATAGCGATTAGAAAGGCGATGGCATATCCATCGCCTTTTTTATTTCTGTTACCTCGCTTTAACCCCAAAGAGTACGATATAATTCATTCCACATTCCCATATGTCTTAATGGGTAGTATTTCAGATACGGAGTAAATAAACGATCATGTTAGAACGGATCAGAGAAGGTGCCCAAGGCCCATGGGCAATGGTTATTGTTGGCCTAATTATAATGAGCTTTGTTTTTGCTGGCGTTGGAAGCTATTTGTCTGCGCCTACAACTAATGCAGTAGCGAAAGTTAACGGTGAAGAAATAGCGGCTAGTGAAGTCGAACGGGCTTACCAAAATCAACGTGCACAAATGGAAGCTCAGTTTGGAGAAGGAGTGTCAGCCTTATTTTCTGACCCGACCTATTTAGCACAATTTAAAGACCAAGCATTGCAGCAACTTATTGGTGATTTACTACTTAAACAACATGCGGAGTCACTAGGGCTAAGAGTTAGTGATGAGCAAGTTAAAGAAGCAATTACGGCTATTCCACAATTTCAAGTGGGTGGTGTATTCAACAACGATAGATACTTAGTTGGGATTAGACAATCAGGTTTTCAGCCCTCTGAATTTAGAGAATACATTCGCCGTGAAATGACACGTGACCAATTATCACGAGCGTTAGGCGGCAGTGGTTTTGCTTTATCTAACGCGGCGAAATTAGTTGCTCAATTGGAACAACAAACTCGCGATGCAAAGATATTGACCCTTGAATCAAGTGCATTTTCAAATGACATTGAAGTCAATGATGAAGAAATTCAAATCTATTACGATGCGAACCTAAATCGTTTTGATACAGAAGAAAAAGTCAGTTTAGCTTATGTTGAATTAGACGTTGAAACACTGAAGAAAGACATTGTGGTGGATGAGCAAGAAATTGCTATTTACTACGACGAGCATTTGTCTGCATACCAAACTGAAGAAAAAAGAGCGGTATCTCACATTTTGATTGAATTTAACGATGATAAAGACGCAGCGCTCGAGCGAATAAATGCGTTAAAAGAACGTATCAACAATGGTG